>NZ_JBHWLY010000018.1:0-91515 GCF_042730435.1 Nocardioides sp. NPDC059952
GGAGGTACCTCGGTGAACGGCCGCTTCTCTTGTGGAGCTCCACGAGGGAAGTACGCGCTCACCGAGTTACCTCGGTGAGCATTCCGGTTCACAACCCGAGCTCGTCCGCCAGCACGTCCAGATGGAGCTCGAAGAGGCCGGCGGGGTCGCCGAACGCGTCGGGGCCGAACTGACCGAAGACCTCGAAGCTGACCCGGCCGAAGAGGCTGGTCCAGACGAGTACGCCGCGGGTGAGCCCCGAGTCGGGCAGGTCGAGACCGAGCTGGTCGCGGATGCCCTGAAGACCCACCGCGAGCGCGGGCGAGATCTCCTCCGGCTCCTCGGGCAGTCGCAGCCGCCCGGCGGCGAGCGCGCCGCCACACACCCGCAGCATCGCGGTCGGGACCCGGGTGCCGGGCACGCTGGTGCGCTCATCGGGTGCGGCATAGCCGGGGACCGGTGACCCGAAGAGCAGGGCGTACGTTGCCGGCTCCGCGAGCGCCCAGGACCTGACCGCGCGGCCGAGGGCCTTGAACTGGGCGCGGTAGTCGTCCGTGGGGGCAGCGGCGACGGCGGCGTCGACGGCGTCGCCGAGCTCGTCGTACCCGGAGACGAGGAGCAGGGTCAGCAGCTCGTCGCGGTTCTTCACGTAGCGATAGACCGCCGACGAGACGACCCCGAGGTCGCGGGCGACCGCACGCAGCGAGAGCGCGGCGGCACCATCGACCGCCAGGTGCTCGCGACCGATCCGGACGATCTCGTCCATGGTCTGCGCCCGTGCCCGCTCGCGGGGCGTGCCGTCTCGTGAGGTCGCTGTCATGCCGCCATCGTGACCCGTCCCGGAGAGCGCTGTCAACAAAAGTGAGCACTGCTCTTGCTTTTGGCCCCAACCCGCGCCACACTCATTCCGAGAGCACTGCTCTCGGAATCCCGCCCCACACTTCAGGAGACAGCCATGAACAGCACCTACCTCGTCATCGGCGCCGGCCCCGTCGGCGCGACCATCGCCCAGCAGCTCGCCGCCCGCGGGGATCGCGTACGCCTCCTCACCCGCTCGGGCAGCGGCCCGGTGCACGCGAGCATCGAGCGGCTCCGCGGCGACGCCACGGATCTCGACACCGTCACCCAGGCGGCGGCGGGCGTGAGCGCCGTCTTCCACTGCATGCACGGCAGCGCCTACGCCGCCGACACCTGGCGCGCCGAGCTCCCGCGGGCCGAGAAGGTCGTGCTCGAGGCCGCCGGACGGGCCGGCGCCGTGGTCGTCTTCCCGGAGAGCCTCTACGCCTACGGCCACGTCACCGGACCGATGACCGAGCAGACGCCGCGCGACGCCGACTTCGGCAAGCCCGCGGTGCGGGTCGACCTGCTCCGCGCCCGCGACGCCTCCCCGACCCCGACGGTCAGCGTCGCGGCCTCGGACTTCTATGGCCCGCTGGTGCGCAACGCCCACGCCGGCGAGCGCATGGTCCCGACGGTTCTCGCCGGCCGGACCATGCGCGTCCTCGGCGACCCGGACGCGCCGCACTCCTGGACGTACGTCCCGGACCTGGGCGCCGCGATGATCAAGGCGGCCGACGAGGAGACCCTCTGGGATTCCTTCCTGCACGCCCCCACCGCTCCGGCGATCTCACAGCGTGCCCTGGTGCAGCTCTACGCCGACGTGGCGGACGTCGCCGCCCCCAAAGTCAGCCGCATCCCCACCTGGACGATGAAGGCGGTCGGCGCGGTGCACGGCGGCACCCGGGAGCTGGCCGAGATGATCTACCAGTTCGACAAGCCGTTCGTGCTGGACTCCTCGGCCAGCGAGTCCCTGCTCGGCCTGGCTCCCACCCCGCTCGAGACCGGGGCCAAGGCGACGGTGGACTGGTGGCGTACGCAGGCCTGAGCGGGAGGCTGGGGCTAGCGGGCGCTCCAGCCGCCGTCCATGGCCCACGAGGCACCGGAGACCATCGAGGCGTCCGGGCCGGTGAGCCAGCCGACCAGGGAGCCGACCTCGTCCGGCTCGACCAGCCGCTTCACCGCGACGTCCTGCAGGAGCACCTGCTCGACGACCTCGGAGGCAGGGACACCGTGCACCCTGGCCTGGTCGGCGATCTGCTTCTCCACCAGCGGCGTACGCACGTAGCCCGGGTTGATGCAGACGCTGGTCACCCCGTGCGGACCGCCCTCGAGGGCGGTCACCTTCGAGAGTCCCTCCAGGCCGTGCTTGGCCGAGACGTAGGCGCTCTTGAAGGGGGAGGCGACCAGGCCGTGCACGGAGGAGATGTTGACGATGCGACCCCAGCCATTGGCGTACATGTGCGGCAAGGCGGCTCTGACCAGCAGGAACGGAGCGACGAGCATGATCGAGTGGATCCTGCGGAAGTCGTCGGGGTCGAACTCCTCGATCGGGCTGACCCGCTGGATGCCGGCGTTGTTGACCAGGATGTCGACCTCCAGCGAGAGGTCGTCCAAGGCCTCGGTGGCGGTCAGGTCCACCACCCACGCCTCGCCGCCGATCTCCTCGGCGAGGGCATGGGCGGCATCGCCGGCCAGGTCGGCGACGACGACCCGCGCGCCGCGGGCGGCGAGCTCGCGAGCGACTGCCGCACCGATCCCCGAGGCGCCGCCGGTGACCAGGGCCTTCCGGCCCCGCAGCGTACGTCCGGAAGGACCGCCACCCGAGACGGCCGAGGTCACGCCGGGCTCACCTCGCGCTCGGCCTCACGTGCGGCGTCGGCACGGTCCAGGGCCCGCAGCGACGTTCCCCTGGTCTCCTTGAGCGTGAGCACGACGAGCGCGGTGAGGATGCCGGCGACCGCGAGGTAGATCGCGGTGTTGGTCCAGGTGCCGGTGTCCTTGAGCCAGGCGATGGCCAGGAGCGGCGCGAGTGAACCGGCGAAGATCGAGGTCACCTGGTAGGAGATCGAGATGCCGGAGTAGCGCATCCGGGTCGGGAACATCTCGGCCATGATCGCGGGCTGCGTGGAGTACATCAGCGCGTGGATGGCCAGACCGGCGATCAGCGCCGCCACGATCGCGAGGTTGTTCTTGGTGTCGAGCATCGGGAACGCCCAGAAGCCCCAGGTCGCGCCCAGCACCGCACCCACCAGGTAGACAGGCTTGCGGCCGATACCGTCGGCGATCCTGCCGACGGCGAGGATGAAGAAGAAGTGGCAGGCGTGGGCGACCGCGATCAGGCCGAGCAGCGCGCCCTGGTCCATCTTCTGGTCCTCGACCAGGTAGACGATCGAGAAGGACACGACCAGGTAGTACATGATGTTCTCCGCGAACCGCAGTCCCATGCCCTTCAGCACGCCCAACGGGTAGCGGCGGAGCACCTCGAAGACTCCGTAGCCGGTCGAGGCGGCATCGCTCTGCTCCGCCTTCGCCTCCTCGAAGATGGGCGAGTCGGTCACCGAACGGCGGATGAAGTAGCCGACGACGACCACCACGGCCGAGAGCCAGAACGCGACTCGCCAGCCCCACGCCAGGAAGGCGGCGTCGGAGAGCGCGAGGGTCATCACGGTGAGCACCAGCGTGGCGAGCAGGTTGCCCACCGGCACCGCGGCCTGCGGCCAGGCCGCCCAGGTCGCGCGCCTGTCGTCGGGGGCGTGCTCGGCGACCAGCAGGACAGCACCGCCCCACTCACCACCCAGCGCGAGCCCCTGCACGAACCGGAGCACCACCAGCGCGATCGGCGCGGCGAGGCCGATCTGGTCGTACGTCGGCAGGCAGCCCATCAGCACGGTGGCGACACCGATCAGCATGATGGTCAGCTGCAGGGTGTACTTGCGGCCGAGGCGGTCGCCGATGTGGCCGAAGACGACGCCGCCCAGGGGGCGGGCGACGAACCCGATGGCGTACGTCACGAAGGCGGCGATGATCGCGTCGTAGGCGTTGCCGGTGGCCGGCATGATCACCTTGGCGAAGACGAGCGCCGAGGCGGTGGCGTAGAGGAAGAAGTCGTACCACTCCACGACCGTGCCGGCCATGGAGGCCGCCACGGTCCTGCGGAGCAGGCCCTGCTCGTCGACTGGGTCGTTGGGGGCGGCGGTGGCGCCCGGCTGTGTCGTGGACATGGCTCGGAGTGTGACAGCGATCATAATGTGCTTGCAACGCGCATGTTGGCACACGGCATGAACGAAAATGCACATTCGCCGATAGGGTCAACTCATGGCCACCCCTCCGTCGACGCCGCCCTCCGCCGACCAGCTGCTGGTGCTGCTGGAGGTGGCCCGCAGCGGCCGCTTCACCACCGCCGCGCGCTCGCTCGGCCTGACCCACACGACGGTCAGCCGCAACATCTCCGCCCTCGAGCGCGCCCTCGGCGGCCGGGTCCTGGTGCGCGGCTCCGACGGGTGGGCGCTGACCGCTCTCGGTGAGCGCGCCGCGCGGGCCGCCGAGGGAGTCGCCGAGTCGCTGGCCCGGCTGGCGGCCGACGAGCCGGCCGACCCGGTGGCCGGCGTGGTCCGGATGTCGACGACCGACGGGTTCGCCGCGTACATCGCCTCGCCGGCGGTGGCCGCGCTGCGGCAGGACCACCCCGAGCTCTCGGTCGAGATCGTCACCGTGACCCGGCAGGCGGCGCAGCACCGCTCCGGCGTCGACATCGAGGTGGTGGTCGGCGAGCCGGCGGTGAACCGTGGCCGGGCGATGCACCTGGGCGAGTACGAGCTCGGCCTCTACGCCTCCCCCGGCTATCTGGAGCGTCACGGCGCCCCCGGCACGATCGAGGAGGCCGTACGCCACCGCCTGGTCTACTTCGTCGACTCGATGCTCCAGGTCGACGACCTCGACATCCCCCGGCGGCTGCTGCCCGGCATCCGCGACGCGGTCACCTCGACGAACGTGTTCGTCCACGTCGAGGCGACCCGGGCCGGAGCCGGCCTGGGCCTGCTGCCCTGCTTCATGGCCGACCGACACCCCGACCTCGTCCGGATGCTCCACGAGGACATCCACCAGCGGCTGCCCTACTGGGCGGTCGTGCATCCGGAGTCCTGGCGGCGGCCCGCCGTGGCCGCCGTCGTGGGCGGCCTGCGGGAGCAGATGGACGAACAGCGAGACACCCTGATCGGCCGGTGACGCCCGCGGATTCGTTGGTACCGGCCCGGCGCCGGATGCCTGATCCTGGGCCCATGCTCCGCCGTTCCGCCGACCATCAGCGACAATTCACGGGTGCCACATTCGACTCGGGCAGCCGCCGTGCGTCTGGTGGCGTTCTTCGTGGCCGGGATGCGGCTGGCGACCCTCGCACAGATGGCGCCGTCGCTGCTGACGGCGATGCCCGCGCTCTCCCGTGTCGACCACCCGTGGCTGACCGGGGCCAGCTGGATCCTGGCCACCGGCATGCTCGTCGCCATCACGGCGATCACCCTGGTCACCCGGCGGCCGCCGGGGGTGACGTACGCCGTGCTCGACGTCGCCGTGGCCGTGGCGCTGTTGGTCGTGGGGCTGTGGACGGTCCCTGTGGAGCTGCGGACAGGCACCTGGGTGGGGTTCCAGCTGGGCTACGCGCTGTGCGTGTCCTGCGGGCTCTCGGCCGTACGCTCGCGATGGCTGTGGATGTTCCTGCTCGCCTCGCTGGCGGTCGCCGAGGTGGTCTACATCGCGCCGACCGTGGACGGCTGGGCCGACCTCACCGGCGCACTGAGCACCTGCCTGACGCTGCTGGTGCTCGGGCCGCTGGCCTGGTTCGGCTGTCAGACGATCGTGCGGATCGGGACGGAGGCCGATGAGGCGCGGCGCTATGCCGCTGAGGCGGCCAAGGCCGAGGAGGAGCGGCGTGCCCGGCTCGCGATCCACAACGGCACCGCGATGATGCGGCTGCTCGTGGAGACCGACTCCGCCGGCGGCAACGGCGCGCTGCGGTCGCAGGCCGAGGTCGAGCTCAACCGGATGCGCGCGTATCTGAGTGGTCAGACCCCGCCGCCGGTGAGCGAGGCGACCAACCTGGCCGCGGTGGCCACCGCCGTCGGCGCGGAGTTCGACGACCTCCCGATCACGGTCGTCGCAGACCTCGCCCAGGACGTCGCGCTTCCGCGGGATCTCGCCGACGACCTGGCCGCCGCGCTGCGCAGCCTGCTCCTCAACGTACGCCAGCACGCGCAGGCTGGCCGGGTCGTCCTGCACGCCGCCGAGGACGAGGACGGCACCGGCTGGGAGGTCACCCTGCACGACGACGGCATCGGCTTCGACACCTCGGCGACCGCCTTCGGCGTCGGCCTGCGGGAGGTGGTCGTCGAGCAGCTGGCGCGCTCGGGCGTCTCCGTCGAGATCAGCAGCATCCGCGACCTCGGGACCACGGTCACGCTCACGCAGACGACCGTCGCGGAGGTGTCGTGATGTCTGAGATGACCTCCGGGCCGCGGTTCACCCATGTGGACGACGCGACCGCGATGCGCGCCTCGCTCGGTCTGCTCCTGCCCGATCTCACCTTCGTGTCCAGCCACGGATCCGTCGAGGACCTCCTGGGCGCACGGCCGGAGGCCGACGTGGTGATCCTCGACCTCCACCTCGCCAACACCGGTCAGCCCGACGCCTCCCAGGGAACCACGGCCATCCGGCGCATCGTCGAGGCCGGGTACCGGGTCTGCGTCTACTCCCAGGAGGAGCGCCGGTTCGTGCTCGCGGCCTGCCTCGCCGCCGGCGCGACGGGCGTGGTCTCCAAGTCGGCCACCCTGGCCGAGGCCGAGGCGGCCTTCCGGGCCGTGGCCTCCGATGAGCCGGTGATCCCCCCGGGCATCACCGGCCTCATCGAAGTTCTCGTACGCCGCCGCACCATCACCGTCCTCACCCCCCGGCAGCGCGAGGTCCTCGCCCATCGCGCCCGCGGACTGACGTACGCGGAGATGAGCCGGTCGATGTATCTGTCCGAGTCGACGCTGCGCGGCTACTGGATGGAGCTGGCCCAGCTGGTCTCGGAGTATCTGCGCGAGACCTCGCCCGGCGACATCGAGCACGCCCTCGGGCTGCGCCCGGGGGACCTGCTCGATCTCTGGCCGGAGTGAGCAGCTAGTTGCTGATCCCGGTCCACTTCCAGGTGCCGTCGGTGCCGACCTTGGACGAGGCCGAGAAGGTCGTGCTGTGCCCGATCCCGCTGCTCTGGCGGATGCGCACCGCGTTGCCGGTCGTCGGGTTGATCAGCACGATGTCCTTGGCCGCGACCGAGCCGTCGGCGTCGTAGCAGTTGTGCACCGACAGGTAGCGCCACCCCGTGCCGAGGCTGCGGACGACGTACTTCTTCGCCTCCGCCGGACGGTCGGGGCGGACGACGATCTGCTCGAGCTTGTTGGTGCTCGGGTTGATCGAGTAGAGCAGGTTGTACATCACCCCGTTGTGGCTGGTCCACACGCCCGCGACGGTCGTCGTGCTCGGCAGGGTGACCGGCAGGTTCGTGACCGTACCGAGGCGGGCGCCCGCGCTGGAGTAGGAGAGCGCGGTCTGCTGGACGACGCCGGAGGTCGTGACGCTGTAGACCTCCGTCGTCGGGCCGTTGACGACCTTCTTGGGACTCCAGCCGGTCACCGCGGAGCCGTTGGTGCGGTAGAGCTGCGCGGACTTCGTCTCGGTCAGCACGGACTGCCCGATGGTCCCGCCGATGGTCACGGTGCGGCCGGTGCCATCGGTGCCGGGCACGATGTAGCCGCTCTTCCAGGAGGTCTCGTCACCGGCCCCGCCGACCTCGATCCAGGCCCGCGGGGACCAGGAGACCGTGGCAGCGCTGCGGTAGTTCCCGGTCACCGTGCTGTTGGTGATGGACCGCTTGCGGACATAGCCACTGGCCTTGCCGTTGATCGAGCCGGAGCAGTTCACGGTGCCGGCCGCGGCGGCCGGCGAGCTCGCCGCTCCGATCGCGGTGAGCGATCCGGCGAGCAGGGCGGTGCCCGCGAGGGCGACCAGAGCCGAGCGACGCTGTCGAGTCATGTGCTTCATGACCGCGACGCTATCGACGCGAGCGGTCGAACGGTCCCAACGAATCCACACACTTCGCACGAGCTTAGGTGTCCACCAACTGAAAGGAAACGTCCCATAACCTGGGACGGCGTACTTCGGATGGGTAGCGTGACCGCCATGTTCAAGAAGGTGTTGGTAGCCAACCGCGGCGAGATCGCGATCCGAGCTTTCCGTGCGGGCTTTGAGTTGGGTGCGAAGACGGTTGCCGTCTTCCCATATGAGGACCGGGGCTCCGAGCACCGGCTGAAGGCCGATGAGGCCTACCAGATCGGAGAGCTCGGCCATCCGATCCGGGCCTACCTCGATCCGGACGCGATCGTCGAGGTCGCCAAGCAGAGCGGCGCGGACGCCATCTATCCCGGCTACGGGTTCCTCTCCGAGAACCCGGCACTGGCCGAGGCCTGCGCCCGGGCGGGGATCACCTTCGTCGGGCCGTCGGCGGAGGTCCTCACACTGACCGGCAACAAGGCCACCGCCATCGCGGCGGCGAAGGCCGCCGGCGTACCCACTCT
Source organism: Nocardioides sp. NPDC059952 (assembly GCF_042730435.1). Lineage (NCBI taxonomy): Bacteria > Bacillati > Actinomycetota > Actinomycetes > Propionibacteriales > Nocardioidaceae > Nocardioides > Nocardioides sp. NPDC059952. Next base: position 8,427 of record NZ_JBHWLY010000018.1, read on the forward strand.
TCAGTCCGTCGAGCCCTCCACCGACGTCGACGCGCTCGTCTCCGCCGCATCCGCCCTCCCCTACCCGTTGTTCGTGAAGGCCGTCGCCGGTGGTGGCGGCCGCGGGATGCGCCGGGTCGACGACCCCGACAAGCTGCGCGAGGCCGTCGAGACCTGCATGCGCGAGGGCGAGGCCGCCTTCGGCGACCCGACCGTCTTCATCGAGCAGGCCGTGGTCGAGCCGCGTCACATCGAGGTGCAGATCCTCGCCGACGGCACCGGTGAGGTGATCCACCTCTTCGAGCGGGACTGCTCGGTGCAGCGCCGCCACCAGAAGGTCGTCGAGATCGCGCCCGCGCCGAACCTCGACCCTGAGCTGCGCGAACGCATGTGTGCGGACGCGGTGCGGTTCGCGAAGAAGATCGGCTACTCGTGTGCCGGCACCGTCGAGTTCCTGCTCGACCCGGCCGGCAACTACGTCTTCATCGAGATGAACCCACGTATCCAGGTCGAGCACACCGTGACCGAGGAGGTCACCGACGTCGACCTCGTCCGCTCACAGATGCGGATCGCCTCCGGCGAGACGCTGGCCGACCTCGGACTGACCCAGGACTCCGTGCAGCTGCGCGGCGCGGCGATGCAGTGCCGGATCACCACCGAGGACCCTGCCAACAACTTCCGCCCCGACACGGGCATGATCACCACCTACCGCTCCCCCGGCGGTGCCGGGATCCGGGTCGACGGCGGCACGACGTACGCCGGGGCCGAGGTCTCGCCCCACTTCGACTCGATGCTCGCCAAGCTCACCTGTCGCGGGCGCACCTTCGAGGACGCCGTCACCCGAGCCCGACGGGCCGTGGCGGAGTTCCGGATCCGTGGGGTCGCGACGAACATCCCCTTCCTGCAGGCGCTGCTCGACGACCCCGACTTCATCTCGGGCTCGATCACGACCTCGTTCATCGAGACCCACCCGCAGCTGCTGACTGCGCGGGCCTCCGGTGACCGCGGCACCAAGCTGCTCACCTATCTGGCGGACGTGACCGTCAACCAGCCCCACGGCGCCGCCCCGGTCTCGCTCCACCCGGTCGAGAAGCTGCCGAAGCTCGACCTGTCGGTGGCTCCGCCGCCGGGCTCTCGCGACCTTCTTCGTGAGCTCGGGCCGGAGGGCTTCGCCGCCGCGCTGCGTTCCCAGGAGCCCGTCGCCGTCACCGACACCACCTTCCGTGACGCCCACCAGTCGCTGCTGGCGACGCGGGTCCGTACCACCGACCTGCTCGGCGTCGCCGGCCATGTCGCCCGGCTCACGCCGCAGCTGTGGTCGCTGGAGGCATGGGGTGGCGCGACGTACGACGTGGCTCTCCGGTTCCTCTCCGAGGACCCGTGGGAGCGGCTGGCCGCGCTGCGCGAGGCGGTGCCCAACGTCAACCTGCAGATGCTGCTGCGCGGTCGCAACACGGTGGGCTACACGCCCTACCCGACCGAGGTCACCGACGCGTTCGTCTCCGAGGCCGCCTCGACCGGCATCGATGTCTTCCGGATCTTCGACGCGCTCAACGACGTGTCCCAGATGCGGCCGGCGATCTCCGCTGTTCGCGAGACCGGGACGGCCGTCGCCGAGGTGGCCCTGTGCTACACCGGCGACCTCTCCTCGCCTGACGAGAAGCTCTACACGCTCGACTACTACCTGCGACTGGCCGAGGAGATCGTCTCGGCCGGGGCGCACGTGCTGGCGATCAAGGACATGGCCGGGCTGCTGCGGGCACCTGCCGCACGGACGCTCGTGACCGCGTTGCGGGAGCGGTTCGACCTGCCGGTCCACCTGCACACCCACGACACCGCCGGTGGCCAGCTGGCCACGCTGACGGCCGCGATCGAGGCCGGTGTCGACGCTGTCGACGCGGCCACCGCGTCGATGGCCGGGACCACCTCCCAGCCGCCGCTCTCCTCGCTGGTCGCGGCCGTGGACCACACCCCGCGTGCCACCGGGCTGTCGTTGGCCGCGGTGAACTCGCTCGAGCCCTACTGGGAGGCCGTACGCCGCGTCTACGCTCCCTTCGAGTCCGGACTGCCCGCACCGACCGGCCGGGTCTACCGTCACGAGATCCCGGGCGGCCAGCTCTCCAACCTGCGCCAGCAGGCGATCGCGCTCGGCCTGGGCGAGAAGTTCGAGCAGATCGAGGACATGTACGCCGCGGCGAACTCCATCCTCGGCCGGGTCCCGAAGGTCACGCCGTCCTCGAAGGTCATCGGCGACCTGGCTCTGTCGTTGGTCGCCGCCGGGGCTGATCCTTCTGCGTTCGAGGCGGACCCGGCTGCGTACGACATCCCGGCCTCCGTCATCGGCTTCCTCAACGGGGAGCTCGGTGACCCGCCGGGCGGCTGGCCCGAGCCGTTCCGTTCGAAGGCGATCGGTGGCCGCACTTGGAAGGCGCCGTCGCCGACCCTGTCGGCCGAGGACGCCGCCGGGCTCGCCTCCGACCGCCGTGGGACGCTCAACCGGCTGCTCTTCCCCGGACCGACGAAGGACTTCACCGAGGCCCGCTCGAAGTGGGGCGACGTGTCGGTGATCTCGACGCTCGACTACCTCTACGGCCTGCGCGAGGGCGAGGAGCACGTCGTCGAGATCTCCGAGGGCAAGACGGTCATCTTCGGCCTCACCGCCGTCTCCGAGCCCGACGAGCGCGGCATCCGCACCGTCATGGCGACCATCAACGGTCACCTGCGTCCGATCGGGGTGCGGGACCGCTCCGTCGCCGCCGAGGTCGCTGCCGCCGAGAAGGCCGACCCCGCCGTTCCCGGCCAGGTCGCGGCGCCGTTCCAGGGCGTCGTCACCATCGCGGTCGCGGCCGGCGATGCGGTCAAGGCCGGCGACACCGTCGCCACCATCGAGGCGATGAAGATGGAGGCGGCCATCACCGCGCCCGTCGACGGCACCGTCTCCAGGCTCGCCTTCTCCGGCACCCAGGCGGTCGACGGGGGTGACCTGGTCCTCGTGCTCGGCTGAGGCGGTTCCTTCGTCAAGGTATGCAGGGAAAGGCACACATCCCCAGCGGAACTCCGCTGGGGATGTGTGCCCTTCGGCTGCATACCTTGACGAAGGATCAGAGCGCCGCGTACGCCTCGACCCAGTCCTCCGCCCGCAGATCCCGCGGCAGCACGGGCGCCTGGGATCGCCGGCGTCGCCGGGCGATCCGATCGGCGAGCGCACCGGGTACGCCGTTGCGGCGCAGGATCTCAGCGACCCCGCGGCCTCGGCTGCTGAAGACCTTCGCCACCCACGACTGGAAGTCGCGCAGGTCCCCCTCCGGCAGCAACGGAGCGGGCCGCCGGTCGATGAGCAGCAGTCCGCCGTCGACGTTCGGCCGCGGCCGGAACGCCGTCGACGGGACGCGGCGGTCGAGGGTGAAGGTGAACCACGGCCACCACTGCGCGGTGAGCTGGGTCGTGCCGCCGACGCCCGCGCGCTTGCGGGCGACCTCCCACTGGGTGAGGAGTACGGCATGGCGCCACGTCGTCGAGGCGAGCAGGTGGCGCAGGATCGGTGTGGTCAGGTGGAACGGGACGTTGGAGACGACGACCGCGTCCTGCGGTGGCGCGTGACGCAGGATGTCGCCCTCGGCGATGCACACGTGCGTACCGGTTCGTCGGCGCAGCTCGGCGGCCCGGCGGGAGTCGATCTCGACCCCCTCCAGCGGACGGCCCAGCTCGGCCAGCGCCAGGGTGACGGCACCGTTTCCGGTGCCCCACTCGACCAGCGGACCCCGCCGCTGCGAGACGAGATGGACGATCCGGTCGAGTACCGACCTGTCGGTGAGAAAGTTCTGGCCGAGCTCGTGCCGGCCAGGGCGTACGTCGGACATGGATGCTCCTCGAGAGACGAAGGAGCCGGGCGGCATGCGGGTAGCACTCGAGAGCCGCCCGGCAGGGTGCCAGGTGGCGGCGCGAATGCGACGAGTTTGTCTGTGAGATCCGCGCCGGTCAGCGGCGGCGGATCCGAACGATCATCGTCATGCAGCAGTTACCCATGGCGCTCACGCTAGCGAAGCAGCAGCTGTGCGCGCACACGGTTTAAACACCATGCCGAGGCGTCACTTCGGTCGTTCGAGGTGGCAGCTTCTTGCCATCTCGGCCGACGTCGGTGACGTCTCGGCCGACGTGGGTGACTACTCGACGTGGTGGAGGCGGCGGGCGGCCTCGGCGGTGGAACCCGAGATCGACGGGTAGACCGTGAAGGTGTTGGCGATCTGGTCGACGGTGAGCCCGGTGGAGACGGCGAGGGTGATCGGGTGGATCAGCTCGGAGGCGCGGGGGCCGACGACGACGCCGCCGATGACGACGCCGGTGCCGGGGCGGGAGATGAGCTTCACGAAGCCGTCGGAGATGCCCTGCATCTTCGCCCGCGGGTTGCCCTTGAGGTCGAGGCGGAGGGTGTCGGCGACGACCTCGCCGGAGTCGACCTGCGCCTGCGAGTAGCCCACGGTGGCGATCTCCGGCGAGGTGAAGACGTTGGCCGCGACCTCCTTGAGGTCCATCGGGATGACCGCGTCGCCGAGGAAGTGGCGCATCGCGATCCGGCCGGCCATGGCGGCCGTCGAGGCGAGCATGAAGCCACCGGTGCAGTCGCCGGCTGCGTACACGCCGTAGGCGGAGCTGCGCGAGACCTTGTCGGTGCGGATGAACCCGCCCTCGTCGAGCTCGATGCCGGCCTCCTCGAGGCCGAGGCCCTCGGTGTTGGGGATCGAGCCGAGCGCGAGGATGCAGTGACTGCCGGTGACCTCGCGGCCATCGGTGAGCCTGACGGTGACGACGTCGCCCGAACGGGTCACCGACTCCATCCGCGACTTGCTGAGGATGTTCATCCCCTGCCGCTCGAGTACGTCCTGGAGGACCGTCGCCGCGTCCGCGTCCTCACCGGGGAGGACACGGTCGCGAGAGGAGACCAGGGTGACCTGGGCGCCGAGGTTGAGGTAGGCGTTGGCGAACTCCACACCCGTGACACCCGAGCCCACGACGATCATGTGCGAGGGCAGCTCGTCGAGGTCGTAGACCTGCTCCCAGGTCAGGATCCGCTCGCCGTCGGGCTGGGCGGTGGGCAGCACCCGCGGCCGGGCGCCAGTGGCGATCAGGACCGCGTCGTTCTCGATCGCCTCCTCGGTGCCGTCCTGGGCCCGGGTCGCGATCACCTGACGCTTGTCGGCGTCGATGCGCCCGGTGCCCTTGACGATGCGGATCCCGCGGCGGGTCAACCGGCTCTCGATGTCGCTCGACTGCGCGAGCGCGAGCGACTTCACCCGCTTGTTGACCAGACCGAGGTCTGCGTAGAGCTCGGTGGCCGGGTCGCCGTGGTGGTCGCGGAAGTTGATGCCCAGGTCGCGGGCGAGCGTCATGTCCGACATCAGTTCGGAGGTGGCGATCAGGGTCTTGCTCGGCACGCAGTCGGTGAGCACCGCGCTGCCGCCGAGGCCGTCACGGTCGACGACCGTGACCTCCGCCCCGAGCTGCTGCGCGACCAGCGCCGCCTCGTATCCGCCAGGACCCCCACCAATGATCGTCACCCGCGCCATGGGCCGCATTCTTCCACGCGGTCTGGAGCGGCAGAGTCAGCCCATCGTCTTCTGACCGTCGATGGTCTCCCGGATGATGTCGGCGTGGCCGGCGTGCTGGGCCGTCTCGGCCAGGATGTGGGCGATGGCGCGGCGGTTGGACCACCGGGCAGAGGCCTCGAACCAGGGGGCCTCGGGGAGGGCATGGTCCGCGTCGAGGTCGACGGTCCGGATCAGCTCGTCGGTGGCGGCGGCCACGTCGTCGTACGCCTTGAGGACACCTTCGAGCGTCTCGTGCTCGGCGAGCACGAAGTCGGCAGCGAACTCGGCGTACTTCTCGGGGCTGAGCTCCTGGGCCACCGTGCCACGGACGATGAAGTCGGCCCAGCCCCGCTCGACGGAGGCGACGTGCTTGACCAGACCGCCGAGACTGAGGACGGAGGCGGTCGGGGTGAGCCGCGCCTGCTCGTCGGTCAGGTTGCGGACGGTGAAGCGGAGGAAGCCGCGGTGCTTCGCCAGGGTCTCGAGCAGGTCGGTGCGCTCGCGGGACGAGGTGGCGGTTGCGTTCATGACATGGACTCCTTGGTGGTGTTTCCCTCTGACACCTCCAACGCTATGAGCCTTTCAGGTCAGTTTCTGTCCGTATTCGGCGGGCACCCGAAAAGATTCGAGGACCATTACCCTGCTGGGATGACGAGCCCCGCGAACCCGACCCGCAGCGACGCGGTCCGCAACCGTGACCTCCTGGTCACCGCGGCCCGCGAGGTGCTCGCCGAGCAGGGTCTCGACGCCCCGATGTCGGCGGTGGCCAAGCGCGCCGGCGTCGGCCAGGGCACCCTCTACCGGCACTTCCCCGACCGTCTCGCCCTGGCGACCGCGGTGCTGGAGGAGAACGTACGCGACATCGAGCAGGTCGCCGCCCGCCCAGATGCCACGCTGGCCGACGTGCTCGGCGTCGTCACCTGGCAGATGATCCACTCGACCGCCTTCCTCGGCATCATCCGTTACGGCGGCGAGGAGTCCTCCCTCTTCCTGGCCGACCGCGTGCGCACAGCCGTCGACGGGCTCCCGAAGGGGGCCTACAGCACCGATGACCTCATGCTCGCCGTCGCGATGGTCTCCGGCGGGGTCCACGGCCCGACGCCCGAGGCGCGCGAGACCACCGCCCGCCGGGCGTGGGGGCTGCTCGGGATCGAGATCGGCTCGGTCACGCCCGGCGTCTAGCCGGGTTCAGGCGGCCGACCAGCCGCCGTCGGAGGCGACCACGGCCCCGTTGATGTTGACCGAGTCGCGCGAGAGCAGGAAGGTGATCGACGCGGCGAGCTCCTCGGCGGTGGCGATCCCCGGGATCGCGACGCGCATCCGGGCCGTCCGGGACGAGCCGTAGGGCGCGCCCTCGGGCACGTGGATGCCGGTCGCGACCGCGCCAGGAGCGAGCGCGTTGATGCGCACCCCGGTCCCCGCATACTGGAACGCCGCCGACTTCGTCAGACCGACGAGGGCGTGCTTCGAGGTCGTGTACGCAGCACCGGCCGCCGAGCCGCGGAGTCCTGCCTCGGAGACGACGTTGACGATCCGGCCCTCGCCCGCGGCGAGCATCCCGGGCAGCACCGCGCGCATCAGCCGCATCGGCCCGTCGACGTTGACCGACAGGCAGCGCGCCCAGATCGTGTCGTCGATCTCGTGCGGCGCGGCGTCGTCGTCCATCACCCCGGCCACGTTGGCGAGCGCGTCGATGCGCTCCCCCGCCTCGGCCAGGACCGCTGCGGCGGTCTCGGGCGCGGTGATGTCCGCGGCCAGCGCATGGAACCTCTCGCCCAGCTCGGCCGCGGTCGCGGACAGCTTCTCGGCCGAGACGTCGATGCCGACCACCCGTCCGCCCTCGCCGACGATCCGGGCCGCGACCGCCTTCCCGATCCCACCCGCGGCCCCGGTGACGACTACCGTCTGACCCGCGAATCGGCCACCGGTGAGCACCTCGGCCCAGGGCTGGGGCGAGCCGATCTCGACCCCCAGGTCGACGGCCGGCCCCGCGGCCGCGACAGCCGGAGCGGCCTCGGCCGTCGGCACCCCCTCCGGGATCACGCCGGTCTCGGCGACACCGACCAGCAGCCCGACGACCTCGGCCGGGAACCTGCCACCGGACATCTCGACGAGCTTGTCCAGCGGCAGCCCGAGCGCCGGCGCGAGCGCCTCCTCGGTGCCGCCGCCGGCCGCGATGATGCCGCGCAGGACTCTCCCGGCCACCGGATGGGCCAGGAAGCTGCGTACGGGCGAGGAGGGGGTGAGGGTCGACATGGCGGCGGCCTTTCGTCGGAGCGATCCGGACACACTTGTCCGTTTCGGCTATCGTAGCCCCGAACTGCCGCTCGGGGCACTTCGCGACCCTCGCCGGCGTCCCCGGGCTCCCACCCCACGAGAGGAGCCGCGCGATGACCCTGCCGCGCTGCCAGAACCCGGTCACCCACGAGCGCGCCGTCGAGATCAGCAAGCGCTACACCGCCGAGCGCGAGCGCCGGGTCCGTCCCGACGGGACCGCGCAGTATCGGCCGGCCGCGGCCGAGTTCGGCTACTTCGCCGAGGACCCCTACACCGCGCGCGCCGAACGCGATCCGGTCCGCGACGTGGTCGATGTCGCGGTCGTCGGCGGTGGCTTCGGCGGCATCCTCGCCGGCGCGCGGCTGCGCCAGCAGGGCATCGGGTCGGTGCGCGTGGTCGAGAAGGGCGGCGACTTCGGCGGCACCTGGTACTGGAACCGCTACCCCGGCATCCACTGCGACATCGACGCGGCCGTCTACCTGCCGCTGCTCGAGGAGACCGGGTACGTCCCGCGATGGAAGTACGCTCCCGGCGAGGAGATCCGACAGCACGCCGTGCGCATCGCCGAGAAGTTCGACCTCTACGAGAACGCGCTCTTCTCGACCGCCGTGACCTCGCTGACCTGGGACGACGTCGACCAGCGCTGGCTGGTGACCACCGACCGCGGCGACGAGTTCCGGGCGACGTACGTCATCACGGCGACCGGCACGCTGACCGAGCCGAAGCTGCCCGGCATCCCCGGGATCGAGTCGTTCACGGGTCACACCTTCCACACCTCGCGCTGGGACTACGGCTACACCGGCGGCACCCCCGAGGGCGGCATGACCGGCCTCGCCGACCGGAAGGTCGGCATCGTGGGCACCGGTGCGACCGGCATCCAGGCGGTGCCGAAGCTCGCCGAGGACGCCGAGCACCTCTACGTCTTCCAGCGCACTCCCTCCACCGTCGGCGTACGTGGCCAGCGCCCGCTCACCGCCGCCGACCTCGGCGCGGACCGCCCGGGCTGGGCCGGCGAGCGCCGCGAGAACTTCCTGCGGCTCGTCTCCGGCGAAGCCGTCCCGGGGGTCGACGAGGACCTCGTCGACGACGCCTGGACCGAGTCGGCGGCCCTCCTCGAGAAGCTGCTGCCCAGCTTCCGCCGCGACTTTGAGCCGAGCTTCGAGGCCGCGTACGAGGACCTCGACCACGCCACGATGGAACGGATCCGCGCCCGGGTCACCGAGATCGTCGAGGATCCGGCGACCGCGTCGGCGCTCCAGCCCTGGTATCGCTATGCCTGCAAGCGGCCGACGTTCTCCGACACGTATCTGCCGGCGTTCAACCGCGACAACGTCACCCTCGTCGACACCGCCGACTCCCACGGCATCGAGCGGATGACCGAGCGCGGCGTGGTCGTGGGCGGGGTCGAGTACGAGATCGACGCTCTGGTCTTCGCGACCGGGTTCTCCGTCGGCGTCTCGGGGATCACCTCGGGCAGGCTGCCGGTGACCGGTCGCGGCGGGCTCCAGCTCCTCCACGCCTGGGCGACCGAAGGGCCGCGCAGCCTCCACGGCTTCGCGTCCAACGGCTTCCCCAACCTGCTCAAGATGGGCTCGCTCCACAACGCCAACAGCGTGAACTTCAGCCACATCCTCGACGAGCAGGCCGTCCACGCCGCGGCGCTCATCGCCGCCGCCGAGACCCGCGGCGCTCTCGTCGAGCCGTCCCGCGAGGCCGAGGACGCCTGGGCCCGCCGGCTCGCCCAGGGCGCCCCGCAGCACGCGTGGTTCCACGCCGAGTGCACGCCGGGTTACTACAACGCCGAGGGCGCCGGACGTTCCGACGTCCCCACCGGCTACCCGGGCTCCGCCGTCGCCTTCCACGAGGAGCTCCGCGCCTGGCGCGAGACCTCCATCGAGGAGGCGCTGAGCGTGCGCTGAGGGATCAGCCGACGACTCGCTGCTGGATCCAGTCCATCGCCCGGTCGGGGAGCACCCTCCGCGCGGCCAGGATCGGCTTGGCACCGAAGCCGACGGCGTACCGGGTCCGGGGTCGCTTCGCAGTCACCGCCTTCTCGATCGCGCGGGCGACGACGTCGGGGTCGGAGGCCAACCGGGTGACGCTGCCGTCCATAGAGGACGCCATCTTCTCGACGAGATCCGCGTAGGGGCCGTCGCCGGAGACCTTGCGGCCAGACTCCATCGCAATGTCGCCCCACTCGGTGGCGATCGCCCCGGGCTCGACGACCACGACGTCGACGCCGAACGGCGCCAGCTCGACGCGTAGCGCGTCCGAGAGACCCTCGACCGCGAACTTGCTGGCGTGGTACCAGCCGCCGAACGGCGTCGTGATCTTCCCTCCGATCGAGGTGATGTTGACGATCGTGCCGCTGCCGCGCTCACGCATCCCCGGCACGACCAGCTGGGCCAGCCGGGCCAGGCCGAAGAGGTTGACCTCGATCTGGCGTCGCGCCTCCTCCAGGGGCACCTCCTCGATCGAGCCGTAGGACCCGTAGCCGGCGTTGTTGACCAGCGCGTCCACCCGGCCCTCCTCGGCCAGGATCCTCTCGACGCCGGCCACCATCGCGGCGTCGTCGGTCACGTCGAGCGCCAGAGGTCGTACGCCATCAGGCTCGAGCTCCGCCAGGCGGTCGATGCGCCTGGCGGCGCCGTAGACGATCCATCCGGCCCGCGCCAGGCGGCGAGCGGTGGCAGCACCGATGCCCGACGAGGCACCGGTCACGAGGGCGACCCTGGTCATGTCCCAACTCCTAACTGAAAGGTTAGTTAGAAGTGAACACGCCCTCTACCCCTTTGTCAACCAAACGGTTAGAAACTACGCTGACCCTCATGCCGCCACGTGACGCCGACGCGACCCGCGCCCGGTTGCTGACCGCTGCCGCAGCCGAGTTCGCCCGATACGGCGTCGCCGGCGCGCGGGTCGAGCGGATCGCGGCCGCAGCACAGTCCAACAAGGCGCAGATCTACCACTACTTCAACAGCAAGGACGGCCTCTTCGCGGCCGTCATCGGCGCCCATGTCGAGGCGACCTTCGCCACCGACTATTTCGATGCCACCGCCCTTCCAGAGACCGCCGCGGCGATCTTCGACACCTTCGTCGACAACCCCGAGCTCGCCCGCCTCGCCAGCTGGCTTCGCGTCGAGGCAACGAGCCTGGACGCCCCGATGCCCGCGCTGGAGGACGCCAACGCGGCCAAGATCCGCGCCATCGAGAAGGCACAGGCGGACGGGATCGTCACCGACCGCCTGCCCGCGGCCGTTCTCCTCGGCCTCATCGTCACCGTCGCCTCGGCCTGGACCGACCTGCCGCCCGGTTTCGACATGATCGAGCGGGACTTCACCGTCGCTCAGCAGCGGGAGTTCGTCATCGAGTCCGTACGCAGGCTCGTCGCTCCGTAGGCCGCGGAAATGCCACGTGGTCGGCACCCCAGAGGGGCGCCGACCACGTCGGTTCAGCAGGATCAGAGGTTGATCATGTGACCCGCGATGCCGTGGATGGCCTCCTTGACGGCCTCGGAGAGGGTCGGGTGCGCGAAGATGTTGCGCCCGATCTCGTCGGCGGTGAGGTCCCACTGCTGCGCGAGGGTCAGCGCCGGGAGCTGCTCGGTGACGTCGGGACCGATCAGGTGGGCGCCGAGGAGCTCGTTGTGCTCGGCGTCGGCGACGATCTTCACGAAGCCGACCGCGTCGCCCAACCCCATCGCCTTGCCGTTGGCCGAGAACGGGAACTTCGCCGTCTTGACGTCGTAGCCCTTCTCCTTGGCCTGCTCCTCGGAGTAGCCGAAGGAGGCGATCTGAGGCTGGCAGTAGGTCGCCCGCGGCACCATGTCGAAGTTGATCTCCATGGTCTCGGCCCCGGCGATGGTCTCGGCGGCGACGATGCCCATGGCCTCGGCCACGTGGGCGAGCATGAACTTCCCGGTGCAGTCACCGATGGCGTACACGTTCTCGACGTTGGTGCGGCCGCGGCCGTCGATCGCGATGGCCTTGCGGTCGGTCAGCTCGATGCCGACGTTCTCGAGGCCGTAGCCCTCCACCCGCGGCGCGAAGCCGAAGGCGGCCAGGAACTTGTCGGCCTCGATGACGGTCTCTTCGCCCCCGGCGGCCGGCGCGACGGTCACCTTGACGCCCGAGCCGGTGTCCTCGACGCCCTTGACGGCGGTCGAGGTGAGCACGTTGACGCCCAGCTTCTTGTAGTGCTTCGCCAGCTCCTTGGACACCTCGGCGTCCTCAGTGGGCACCATCCGGTCGAGGAACTCGACGATGGTGACGTCGACACCGAAGTTCTTCAGGACGTACGCGAACTCCACACCGATCGCGCCGGAGCCGCCGATCACGATGGACTTCGGCAGGTTGGCGTCGAGGATCTGCTCCTCGTAGGTGACGATGTTCTGGCCGTTCGGCACGACGCCCGGGACGCTGCGGACCGTGGCGCCGGTGGCGATGATCAGGTTGTCGAAGGTGTAGTCGGTGTTCGCACCGTCCTTCGCGACCGTGATCGACTTCGGACCGGTCAGCGTGCCCCAGCCGTCGATCTCGGTGATCTTGTTCTTCTTCATCAGGAAGTGGACGCCCTTGACGATCCCGGCGCTCACCTGGCGGGAGCGCGCGTGGGTCGTGGAGAACTCGAGGTGGGCGTCACCGACGATCCCGAACTTCTGCTTCTCCTTCGGGTCGTTCAGCGTGTGGGCCAGCTCCGCGTTCTTCAGCAGCGCCTTGGACGGGATGCACCCGACGTTGAGACAGACACCGCCCCAGTACTTCTCTTCGACGACGGCGACGGACTTGCCGAGCTGAGCGGCACGGATGGCGGCGACGTAGCCACCAGGGCCAGCGCCGAGGACGAGAACATCAAAGTGGGTCACGCGGTCAAGGGTAGTCCGGCAATACCAGATAGATCCCAAGCGGGTGAGGACTGGGCGGTAACCTCGTGACCTGTGACTCTCTACGCGGCCTATGGCGTCAATCTCGACCCGGCGTTGATGAGCGAGCGGTGCCCGCATTCGCCGTTGCGTACGACCGGGTGGCTGGGCGGTTGGCGGCTCACCTTCGGGGGCGAGGACAACGTGCTCGGCGACGGACCGACGGCCACGATCGTCCAAGACCCGTTCGAGCAGGTCTTCGTCGCGGTCTACGACGTCGTGGACCAGGACATGGAAGCGCTGGAGAAGTGGGAGCTGGCCGACATCGGCCTCTACTTCAAGACCAAGGTGCGGATCTCCGCTCTCGCCGAGGATCTCCTCTGCGAGACCTACGTCCTGGACACGTACGAGGGTGGCATCCCGGACGCCCGCCAGCTGGGCGCGCTGGCCGACGCCGCCGAGGCGGCCGGGGCGCCGGCCGACTACGTGCACGCGATACGTACGCGGCCCTGCCGGTCCAACGACTGAGCCGGTCCGGTCAGGTCTAAACTCAGCGAGTGACCACGCCTTACGAACTCGCCAAGGAAGCCGCCTCCGCTCTCGCGGAGAAGACCGGCGTCGAGAAGCACGACATCGCGCTGGTGCTGGGCTCGGGCTGGCTGCCCGCAGCCGACGCGCTCGGCGAGGACTACACCGAGATCGCCACCACCGACCTGCCCGGCTTCAGCGCCGCCGCGGTCGCCGGTCACAGCGGCAAGATCCGCTCGATCCGGTCGGCGAGCGGTCGCAACCTGCTGGTCTTCCTCAGCCGTACGCACTACTACGAGGGCAAGGGCGTCGCCGCGGTCGTGCACCCGATCCGCACGGCGGCCGCGGCCGGCTGCTCGACGATGGTGCTCACCAACGGCTGCGGCGGGCTCAACCCGTCATGGACGCCGGGCACCCCGGTGCTGATCAAGGACCACATCAACCTCACCGCCACCTCTCCGCTGGTCGGCGCCAACTTCGTCGACCTCACCGACCTCTACTCCTCGCGCCTGCGAGGGCTGGCGAAGCAGGTCGACTCCTCCCTGGACGAGGGCGTGTACGTCCAGTTCCCCGGTCCCCACTACGAGACCCCGGCCGAGGTGAAGATGGCCGGCATCATCGGCGGTGACCTGGTCGGCATGTCGACCACCCTCGAGGCGATCGCCGCCCGCGAGGCGGGGATGGAGATCCTCGGGATCTCGCTCGTCACCAACCTCGCCGCCGGCATCTCCGACCAGCCGCTCGATCACACCGAGGTCCTCGAGGCCGGCCGGAACGCCGCGACCCGGATGGGCGCGCTTCTCGGCGATCTGTTGCCCAAGATCTGAGTCAGCGCTTGGTTCGTCGCTTGTCGCGGCTGTGTTTTGGGGTTGGTCTGGGCCGCCGACCCGTTCTTGATTGTTTCTCGACCTGCCCCGGAGTAAAGGACGGCCTGCGGCCGCCGGCTTACGCCGGTCGCCTTCGGCGATCCTTGACACCGGACCATGTCGAGAAAGATTTGGCTGGCTATCGGGGCGGCGGCCCGGGTGTGGTCGCCGGGTGCTGGCTCCTCCGGAGGTAGCTGTGTCCGAGGCGAACGAAAGTTCGTTCACCCCACGCCGTACCAGGACCGCCCCCTCCGGGGAGGGGTGCCCGGGCCCGAACGAAAGTTCGTTCACCCCACAGGCTGGCCAGCCACCCGTCCCAAGCCCGTGCCCGACCGAATCGCCGCACCAAACCCCTGCCGCCGGCCCGATAACCAGCCAAATCTTTCTCGGCGACGGCCGGTGTCAAGGACCGCGAAGCGGCCGGCGAAGCCGGCGGCCGAAGGCCGTCCTTTACTCCGGACGCCGCCGAGAAGACCCTCCAAGAAAGGGTCGGCGGCAAACACCAGCCACCAAAACACAGTCCGAACAAGGCCAAAATCACCGCGGCCCAACCGACCCGGTGCCTGATCTTCGATCTTCAGGCACCCGATGACCTAGGGTCAGATCATGGTCCCCACAGATCGCTCTGCGCTCGTCGTCCGGGCCCGGGAATGGCTTGCCGATGACCCGGATGCACAGACCCGAGCAGAGCTCGAGAGCCTCCTGACCTCCACCGCCCCGGGGGCGACGGCCGAGCTGGCCGACAGGTTCTCGGGCATGCTGCAGTTCGGCACCGCCGGGCTGCGGGGCGCGCTCGGGGCCGGGCCCAACCGGATGAACCGGGTGGTCGTGATCAAGGCCGCCGCGGGGCTGGCGCGTTACCTGCTCGCGACCGGCGCGCAGGGACCGGTGGTGATCGGCTACGACGCCCGGCACAACTCCGACGTCTTCGCACAGGACACTGCCCAGGTGATGACCGGAGCGGGCCTCCACGCGTTGGTGATGCCGCGCTCGCTGCCGACCCCGGTGCTGGCGTACGCCGTCAAGGCGCTGGATGCAAGCGCCGGTGTGATGGTGACGGCCAGCCACAACCCGCCGCAGGACAACGGCTACAAGGTCTACCTCGGTGACGGGTCGCAGATCGTGCCGCCGGCCGACGTCGAGATCGCGAAGCGGATCGCAGCGGTCGACAAGGTGAGCTCGGTCCCGCAGGGTCCGGCTGGCCAGACGATCAGCGAGGACCTCGTCGACAGCTACCTCGACACGGTCGTCGGGCTCCTCGCCGAAGGCGGCCCGCGCGACCTCGAGACCGTCTACACGCCGCTGCACGGTGTCGGCGGCGACCTGGTGCACCTGGCGATGAAGTTCGCCGGCTTCCACGAGCCATTCGTGGTCAAGGAGCAGGAGCGGCCCGACCCCGACTTCCCGACCGTCGCTTTCCCCAACCCCGAGGAACCCGGCGCGATGGACCGGGCGATGGCGCTGGCGAGCAAGAAGGGTGCCGACCTGGTCATCGCCAACGACCCCGACGCCGACCGCTGCGCCGCCGCCATCCCGGTCGGCAAGAAGTGGCGGATGCTGTCCGGTGACGAGGTCGGCGCGCTGCTGGCGACCCACCTGATCCGTAAGGGCGTGAAGGGGACGTACGCCGCCTCGATCGTCTCCTCGTCGTTGCTCGGCAAGATCGCCGCGGCCGCCGGGCAGGCGTACGCCGAGACGCTCACCGGCTTCAAGTGGATCTCCCGCGCACCCGGGCTCGCGTTCGGCTACGAGGAGGCGCTGGGCTACTGCGTCGACCCCGAGCACGTACGCGACAAGGACGGTATCTCGGCGCTGCTGCTCCTGTGCGAGCTGGCCGCGTCGCTGAAGGCGGAGGGTCGTGACCTGGCCGACCTGCTCGACGAGCTCGCGGTCGAGCACGGCCTGCACGCCACCACCCAGCTCTCCGTCCGGCTCGAGGACCCGGCTCAGATCGCGGGCGCGATGCAGCGCCTCCGTGACCGGCCGGTGACCGCCCTGGCCGGGGCCGCCGTGCAGCAGCTCGACGACCTCACGACCGGTACAGGCGGCCTGCCGCCGACCGACGGGATCCGCTATCAGCTGGCCGGCGGGTCACGGGTGATCGTGCGGCCGAGCGGCACCGAGCCCAAGATCAAGTGCTACCTCGAGGTCGTCGAGCCGGTCGGCTCGCCGGAGGCCCTGGCACAGGCCCGTACGGACGCCGAGATCGCCCTCGGCGCGCTCAAGGTCGACATCCGCGCCGCCCTCGGCGTCTAGCGTCCCGGCCGGCTCGACCAGCGTTGTCAGACCGGCGTCGTCAGACCAGGAGCAGGACCACGAAGGCGACGGCCACGACGCCGGTGACCGCGATCAGCGGCCAGTCCCAGCTGCGGCGTACGTCCTCGGCCAGGGCGAACTGCTCGTCGGAGTCGCGCTTGATCCGGCGCCGGTCGCGGGCATCCGAGGCCAGCGCGTTGAGCCGGTCCTCGATGAAGTCGGCGTGGTTGCTCAGCGGCTTGTGGTCGCGCTTGGTGCCCTTGATCGCTTCCCGCATCGGACGCCCGACGGCGCCGCTGACGTAGGTGCGGCCGCCCGCGTAGGCGCCGAGGGTGCGGCCGACCGAGACGCTCTCCAGGGCGGCCATCGGGAAGCGCACCGTCGAGAACAGGTGGTGGAGCACGAAGTCGCCCTCGCTGACCCCGACCTTGGTGCGGATGAACGCGGCGTACGCGACCAGCGCGAAGAGCACCCCGCCGGCCGTCGTCTCGGGGTGCCAGCCGGTGACGGCATCGATCACGATGACCGCGACCGCGCCCCCTGCCGCAAGGATTCCCCACGTGGTGCTGCTGGAGTTGCGGAACCACTCCTCGGGCTGATCTTCGTTCACGGCGCAAACCTTAGCCTTCGCGAGGTAGATGCATATGCTGAGCCTGTGCCTACCCCCGCAGAGATCGCGAAGCTGATCGATCACACCCTCCTCAAGCCCGAGGCGACCCGCGCCGACGTCGACGCGCTGATCGCTGAGGCCGCCGAGCTCGGCACCTACTCGGTGTGCGTCTCGCCGTCGATGCTCCCGGTCACGGTCCCGGACGGCCTGAAGGTCGCCGTGGTCTGCGGCTTCCCGAGCGGCAAGCACCTCTCCACCGTCAAGGCCGCCGAGGCCGCGGCCGCGGTCGAGGCCGGTGCCGACGAGATCGACATGGTGATCGACATCGGTGCCGCGAAGGAGAAGCGCTACGCCGACGTGGAGGCCGACATCGCCGCCGTGCGTGCCGCGGCTCCGGCGCCGACGGTGCTGAAGGTGATCATCGAGTCCGCCGCGCTGGCCGACGACGAGATCGTGGGCGTCTGCCAGGCCGCCGTCAACGCCGGCGCGGACTTCGTGAAGACCTCGACCGGCTTCCATCCGGCCGGTGGCGCGACGGTCGAGGCGGTCGCGCTCATGCGCAAGACCGTGGGCCCCGACCTGGGCGTCAAGGCGTCCGGCGGTGTCCGCACCAGGGAGCAGGCCGAGGCCATGATCGCCGCCGGCGCAACCCGGCTGGGCGTGTCCGGATCGCGGGCTCTGCTCTCCGGCGCGGCGCCGGCAGCGGGCTACTGACGTCGCCGACTGAAAGAAAAGTTTCTTTCACGGGATAATCATCTTCCGTGCATGCTCAGGTCATCGTCCTCGCCGGTCCCTCGGGTGCCGGCAAGTCCCGCCTGGCCGAGCGGCTGGGCCTCCCGGTCCTGAGGTTGGACGACTTCTACAAGGACGGCTCCGACCCCTCGCTCCCCCGGATCACCGAGGGCCCCAACGCGGGCCTGGTCGACTGGGACCACCCCGACTCCTGGCATCCCGATGACGCGATGAAGGCGATCACGGCGCTCTGCGAGACGGGCACCGCCGACGTACCCGTCTACGACATCGCCCACGACGGCCGCACCGGCTGGCAGTCGCTGACCCTCGGCGACGCGCCGTTCTTCGTCGCCGAGGGGATCTTCGCCCAAGACATCGTGGCCGAGTGCCGCGAGGCGGGCCTGCTGGCCGCCGCCTACTGCGTCACCCACTCACCGACGGTGACCTTCTGGCGCCGGCTCACCCGCGATCTCCGCGAGCGCCGCAAACCACCGTTCGTGCTGGTCAAGCGGGGCCTGGCGCTGATGCGCGCACAGCCGCAGGTCGTCGCGGACGCGGTCGCCAAAGGCTGCACCGCGGTCTACCCGAAGCACGGCTACGTCGCCATCGGACGCCTCACAGGGCCGCGTACGCGTCCTTGATCTCGTGGATCAGGTCGACCCGCTCGTCGTAGGGCAGGAACGCGGACTTCATCGCGTTGGTCGTCAGCCGCTGGAGCTCGGGCAGCCCCCAGCCGAAGGCCTCCACGATGCCGGCCATCTCCGCCGACATCGAGGTCCGTGACATCAGTCGGTTGTCGGTGTTGATGGTGACTCGGAACCCGAGGTCGTAGAGCAAGCCGATCGGGTGCTCGGCGATCGACTTCGCCGCCCCGGTCTGCACGTTGGAACGAGGACAGAGCTCGAGCGGGATCCGCCGGTCCCGGACGTACGCAGCGAGCCGGCCGAGCCGCGGCGCCTCGCCCTCCTCGAGCGTGATGTCGTCGACGATGCGTACGCCGTGCCCGAGCCGGTCGCAGCCGCAGGGGTGCACCGCCTCCCAGATCGAGGGCAGCCCGAAACCTTCGCCGGCGTGGATGGTGAAGCGCATGTTGTCGGCGGCGAGCTGCTCGAACGCCGCCAGGAAACGGCTCGGCGGGAAGCCCTTCTCAGGTCCCGCGATGTCGAAACCGGCGACGCCGCGGTCGCGCCAGGCGACCGCGAGATCGGCGATCTCGGTGGCATGGGCGGCCTGCCGCATGGCGGTGAGCAGCTGGCGTACGACGATCTTCCGACCGCTCGCCGCGACCCTCGCCATGCCCTCGTCGAACCCGGTCTGGACTGCCGCGACGACTTCCTCCAGCTCGCCACCGTTGGCCAGGTGCAGCTCCGGTGCCCAGCGGACCTCGGCGTAGACGACGCCGTCCTCGGCGAGGTCCTCGACGCACTCCCGAGCCACCCTCGTCAGCGCGGGCAGCGTCTGCATGACCGCCAGCGTGTGCGCGAAGGTGTCGAGGTAGCGCTCCAGCGACCCCGAGTCCGCGCTGGTCACGAACCATTCCTCCAGCGCGACCGGATCGTCCTGGGTCCCCTCCGGCAGCTGGTGACCCACCTCAGCGGCGAGCTCGACGAGTGTCGAGGGACGTACGCCACCGTCGAGGTGGTCGTGGAGCAGCACCTTCGGGGCGGCCTTGATCTGCATGTCGGACGGTTCCATGGGCCCATTATTCCGTATGCCGCTAGATTCCGGGGGTGCGTACATTCACCACTCTCCAAGAAGTCTCCGACGCCGCAGGCACCGAGATCGGCACCGGCGAATGGCTCCAGGTCGACCAGGACCGCGTCAACGCCTTCGCTGACGCCACCGGCGACCACCAGTGGATCCACGTCGACGAGGAGCGGGCCAAGGAGGGTCCCTTCGGGGGCACCATCGCCCACGGCTACCTGACGCTGTCGCTGATCCCCTACCTCGGTGTCAGTGTCTACTCGCTCGAGACTCCCGGCGCGAAGCTCAACTACGGCCTCAACAAGGTCCGGTTCCCCACCCCGGTCCTGGTCGGCTCCCGCATCCGTCCGGTCATCACCTTCGGCGAGGTCACCGAGCTCCCCACCGGCCTCCAGCTCGTCGTGAAGACCACGATCGAGATCGAGGGCTCCGCCAAGCCGGCATGTGTCGCCGAGTCGGTCGTGCTCCTGCTGGAGGCCTGAGCCCCGCTCAGGAGTAGTCGGCCCACAGACGCTGGGTCGTGCCGTCGACGGTCATCTCGCCGCCGTAGGGCACGATCCACTGCGGTCGGGTGTGCCCGAACGGTGGGCCGACGACGACCACGGCGTCGGGGTTGTAGCGGGCGACGGTCTCGATCGCCGCGTCGCGCTGCTCGGCGCGCTTGGTGGCGCGCTCCTCGGCGCTGGGCTGTCGTTCGAAGTCCGAGGTCGGCGGGCGGGCGACGACCACCGCGTCGATCGCCTCGAGCAGCCCGCGCTCGCCCAGCGAGCGCGCGATCCAGCCGAACTCCTGCGCCGGGATGAGCTCCTCGGAGGTCTCCAGCAGGAGTACGCCGCCCGCCACCACCCCCGGGTCGGCCGGGAAGCGTCCGGCAGTGAGCGCCCACTGGAGGATCTCGATGCAGCCGCCCCAGGTGCGGCCGGTCACCTCGCGGGCCGGCCCGGCCCAGGTCCACGGCTCGGTCGCCTCACGCTCGCCGTACTCGGACAGCGCACGCGGGTCGCTCCAGTCGTGGCCGATGTCCTCGGACTCCCCGGGCTCGGTGATCTCGAGCCGCTCGCCGGTCAGCAGCGCCGCCTTCAGCGAGGCCTCGTGGATCGGGTCGAGCCCCGGGCCCGGCCCGAGGTGGACCTGGGTCGAGCCGCCGTGGAATGCCGCGACGCCGTTGGTCCACAGCCAGTTGAGCAGGTTGGTGTTGTCGCTGTAGCCGAGGAACGGCTTCGGGTCCTTACGGACCAGATCCGCATCGAGGTGCGGGATCACGGTGATCTGGTCCTCGCCCCCGATGGTCGCCAGCACCGCCCGGATCTCCGGGTCGGCGAACGCGGCGTTCACGTCCGCCGCCCGCTCCTGCGCCGACGCCCCGACCTTCCGGGTCGTCGGATACTCCACCGGCACCAGCCCGGTCGTCTCGGCCAACCGCGTCAGGGCCTGCTCGTGGATCGCGGGGCCCACCCCCGGCGCGGCGAACGAGGGTGACAGGACGGCGACCTTGTCGCCCGCGACGGCCTTGGGTGGCTTGACGATCTTCATGGGTGAAGTCTGGCCTCTGGCTGTCCCACGGGGCGACTGGTTATCGCCCGCCCTCCGCTGGTCGAGCCGGATTCGTGAGGGACGAACGAATCCGTGTCGAGACCAACACGGTGCCCTCCGCGCTCGATGGGACTGTGTTGGTCTCGACACGCTCGACCGGCGGCTAGCCGATCCGGTCGAGGATCAGCGGCGTCGCCTCGTACGCAGCGCCGTCCCCGATCTCGTAGCCACCCTCCAGCGCGGCGAGCGCGCGGTCGAAGCGCTCAGGGGTGTCGGTGTGCAGCGTGAACAGCGGTGCCCCGGCAGCCACCGAGTCGCCCGGGCGAGCGTGCCAGGTGACGCCGGCCCCGGCCTGGACGGCGTCCTCCTTGCGCTCCCGCCCGGCGCCGAGGCGCCAGGCCGCGAGGCCTACGGCCATCGCGTCGAGCCGGGTGAGCACGCCGGACGAGGACGCGGTGACCACATGGGTCTCGCGCGCGACCGGCAGCGACGCCGAGGGGTCACCGCCCTGCGCGGAGATCATCGCCCGCCAGGCGTCCATGGCCCTGCCGGAGGCGAGTACGTCGGCGGGGTCGGGGCCGGACACGCCGGCGGCGGCCAGCATCTCCCGCGCCAGCGCGACGGTGAGCTCGACGACGTCGGCGGGCCCGCCGCCGGCCAGGACCTCGACGGACTCGGTGACCTCGATCGCGTTGCCGGCGGTCAGGCCGAGCGGGGTGGCCATGTCGGTCACGAGCGCGACCGTGTTGACGCCCGCGTCGGTGCCGAGGTCGACCATCGTGCGCGCCAGCTCCTGCGCTGCGCTGCGCGTCTTCATGAACGCCCCGGCGCCGACCTTGACGTCGAGCACCAGTGCCCCGGTGCCCTCGGCGATCTTCTTGGACATGATCGAGGAGGCGATCAGCGGGATCGACTCGACGGTGCCGGTGACGTCGCGCAGCGCGTAGAGCTTGCGGTCGGCCGGGGCCAGCCCCTCACCGGCCGCGCAGATCACCGCGCCGACGGAACCGAGCTGGACCAGCATCTCCTCGTTGGACAGCGACGCGCGCCACCCGGGGATCGACTCGAGCTTGTCGAGCGTGCCACCGGTGTGCCCGAGCCCGCGGCCGGACAGCTGCGGCACCGCCACCCCGCACGCCGCGACCAGGGGCGCCAGCGGCAGCGTGATCTTGTCGCCCACGCCGCCGGTGGAGTGCTTGTCGGCGGTAGGCCGGTCCAGGGAGGAGAACGACATCCGCTCTCCCGAGGCGATCATCGCCGCGGTCCACCGCGCGATCTCCCGCCGGGACATCCCGTTGAGCAGGATCGCCATGTTGAGCGCCGACATCTGCTCCTCGGCGACCTCCCCGGCCGTGTAGGCCGCGATCATCCAGTCGATCTGCGAGTCGCTCAGCTCGCCACCGTCGCGCTTGGCGAGGATCACCTCGACCGCATCATGCTGTGACATGGGTACCACCCTAGGCATCAGGCCAGAGCCTCCGGCCCGAAGGCGTCCGGAAGGACCTCGGACATCGGCCGCACGCCCGAGACGGTCATCAGCAGCAGCTCCGGGCCGCCGTTCTCCCAGAGCAGCTGACGGCAACGGCCGCAAGGCATGATGACCTCGCCGGAGCCGTTGACGCAGACGACGTGGGTGAGGCGGCCGCCGCCGGTCATGTGCAGCGAGGAGACCAAGCCGCACTCGGCGCACAGCGTCACACCGTAGGCCGCGTTCTCCACGTTGCAGCCCTGGAGCAGGCGCCCGTCGTCCGCGTATCCGGCGACTCCGACGCGGAACTCCGAGTAGGGCGCGTACGCATGTTTTGCGGCCTCGACCGCGTGCGCACGCAGGCCTTCCCAGTCAAAGCCCTCTGCGGCGTACGTCTGCTTCTCGGTCATGGTTCGACCTTAAAGCCTGTCCGGACAACCAAGCACAAGCTAGGAGGCTTAGGCTTCGTCGAGATCAAAAGTTGGTAACCGTTCGCGTAATCCCTGGCAATGCTCGGTCTTTGGGGAGAACGTTCGGACATGAATGTCCTTTGCGCCGCGTTCCGCGGAGCAACGACCTGGAGGCACCAGTGAAGAACAACATCAAGAAGGCCGCCGCCGGCGGCTTCGCCGCGGTCCTGACCGCTGCCGCGCTCGCCGCGTGCGGAGAGGCGCCGGCCGAGCGCGCCGGGGAGGGCAACAGCGACTACCTTCCCTGCATCGTCTCCGACGAGGGCGGGTTCGACGACAAGTCGTTCAACCAGCTCAGCTACGAGGGTGTGAAGGAAGCCGCCGACGAGCTCGGCTCGAAGTTCAAGGACGTCGAGTCCAACAGCCCCAACGACTACACCTCCAACCTGGAGAGCCTGGTCGGACAGGGCTGCGACACCATCGTCACCGTCGGCTTCGCGCTCTCGGCCGCGACGATCGAGTCCGCGAAGGCCAACCCCGAGACCGAGTACGTCCTGATCGACGACGCGGCCGACGCCGACTTCGACGGCAAGACGGACGCGGAGAACATCAAGCCGATCCTCTACGACACCGCGCAGGCCGCGTTCCTGGCCGGCTACGTCGCTGCCGACTACACCAAGACCGGCGTCGTCGGCACCTACGGCGGCCAGCCCTTCCCGACCGTGACGATCTTCATGGACGGGTTCAAGCAGGGCGTCGAGTACTACGCGAAGACGAAGAACAAGGACGTCAAGGTCGTCGGCTACGAGGGCGGCGAGAAGGGCTCCTTCACCGGCGAGTTCGTCGCCAACGAGAAGGCCACCAACACCGCCCGCCAGATCATCGACCAGAACGCCGACGTGATCCTGCCGGTCGGCGGCCCGATCTACCAGGGTGCGCTCACCGCGATCGACGACTCCGGCAAGGACGTCGCCCTGATCGGTGTCGACGCCGACTTCTACGAGACCGACCCGAACACCCAGGACGTCGTGCTCACCTCCATCCTGAAGAACATGAAGACCTCCACCACGGACGTCATCCTCGCCGCGGGTGAGGACAAGTTCGACGCGACGCCGTACGTCGGCACGCTCGAGAACGACGGGGTCGGCCTGGCGCCGTTCCACAACTTCGAGTCGAAGGTCTCCGAGACCCTCCCCGACGAGATCGAGGAAGTCACCGCCGGCATCAAGGACGGCTCGATCAAGGTCAACTCCTACCTGGCCGAATGATCTAGCTCTCACGAGCAGTGCGAGGGGGCCGGGGACCCGGCCCCCTCGCGACGTACCTCTGGAATCTCTCCACCCTGCAAGGAATGATCCGTGCCATGAGACTCGCGCTTCGCGACATCACCAAGCGCTTCGGCTCCCTGGTCGCCAACGACCACATCTCCCTGACCGTCGAGCCGGGTGAGATCCACTGCCTCCTCGGTGAGAACGGCGCGGGCAAGTCCACGCTGATGAACGTGCTCTACGGCCTCTACCAGGCCGACGAGGGCGAGATCGTCATCGACGACGAGCCGCAGCGCTTCAAGGGTCCCGGCGACGCGATGGCCGCCGGCATCGGCATGGTGCACCAGCACTTCATGCTCATCCCGGTCTTCACCGTCGCCGAGAACGTCATGCTCGGCCACGAGGCCACCGGGTTCGCCGGCAGCCTCGACCTCGATGCCGCCCGCAAGCGGGTCCGGGAGATCTCCGACCGCTTCGGCTTCCACGTGGACCCCGACGCGCTCGTCGAGGATCTCCCCGTCGGCGTGCAGCAGCGGGTCGAGATCATCAAGGCGCTCTCGCGCGATGCCGAGGTGCTCGTCTTCGACGAGCCGACCGCTGTGCTGACACCCCAGGAGACCGACGAGCTGATGGCGATCATGCGCCAGCTCAAGGAGTCGGGCACGGGAATCGTGTTCATCACCCACAAGCTGCGCGAGGTGCGCGAGGTGGCCGACCGGATCACGGTCATCCGCCGCGGCACGGTCGTCGGCGAGGCCTCCCCGGAGGCGTCCAACGCCGAGCTCGCGGCCCTGATGGTCGGGCGCCCGGTCGAGCTCAAGGTGCACAAGGACCCGGCGCAGCCGGGCGAGCGCGCACTCGTCGTCTCCGACCTCACGGTGACCGACGAGGACGGGCGTATCCACGTCGACTCGATCAGCTTCCACATCGACGCCGGTGAGATCCTGGCCGTCGCCGGGGTGCAGGGCAACGGCCAGACCGAGCTCACCGAGGCGATGGTGGGCCTGGCCCCGCACGTCGAGGGATCGATCAGTCTCGACGGCCGCGAGATCGTGGGCCGCTCGGTCCGCAAGGCGCTCGAGGCGGGGATCGGGTTCATCCCCGAGGACCGCCAGGTCGACGGCCTGGTCAGCAACTTCACCATCTCCGAGAACCTCATGCTCAACCGCAGCTATGACGAGCCCTTCGTCTCGCGCGGTTCGCTGAACCTGAAGAGGCTCGACACCTTCGCCAAGGAGAAGCTGGCCGAGTACGACGTACGCGCCCCCGGGGTCTCGACCCTGGCCGGGCAGCTGTCGGGCGGCAACCAGCAGAAGGTCGTCGTCGCCCGAGAACTCTCACGTGACCTGCGGCTTCTCGTCGCGGCACAACCGACGCGCGGCGTCGATGTCGGGTCGATCGAGTTCATCCACCAGCAGATCGTGGCCGCGCGCGACACCGGTGTCCCGGTGCTCGTGGTCTCCACCGAACTCGACGAGATCGCCGCCCTCGCCGACCGGATCATGGTCCTCTACCGCGGACGGGTCGTGGGCATCGTGCCCGCCGACACCTCCCGCGACACCCTCGGCCTGATGATGGCCGGCGAGTCTCCTGAAGGGAACGAGTCGTGAGTGAGAAGGGGCCGGAGAACGAGCCGGCCGAGACGACCGAGCCGACTGAGCCGACTGAGCCGACTGAGCCGACTGAGTCGGCCGATGCGGTGAAGGCGTCCTCCGACGCCGACCGGGTGCCCGAGGCGAGCCGTTGGCACCTGGCGATGCGCGAGATCACCACGGGCAACGCGCTGGTCGCAGTGCTCTCGGTGGTGCTCGCGATGTTCTTCGGGTCGCTGATGATCCTCTTCACCGACGAGGACGTCCGCTACGGGCTCTCCTACTTCTTCGCCCGCCCCTCCGACACGTTCGTCTACGCGTGGGAGGCCATCTCGGGGGCGTACGTCTCGCTGTGGCGGGGTGCGGTCTACAACGACCTGGGCGGCACGTTCACCCAGCAGATCAAGCCGATCACCGAGACGATGAAGTTCGCCGCGCCGCTGACGCTGGCCGGGCTCGGCATCGGCCTGACCTTCCGCGCCGGGCTCTTCAACATCGGCGGCCGTGGTCAGATGCTGCTCGGCGGCGCCGCGGCCGCGTTCGTGGCGGTCAGGCTCGACCTGCCGATGATCGTGCACCTGCCGCTGGCGATCCTCGTCGGAGCGCTGGTCGCCGCCCTGTGGGGCGGGATCGCCGGCCTCCTCAAGGCGCTCACCGGTGCCCACGAGGTGATCGTGACGATCATGCTCAACTACATCGGCTACTACCTGGTCTTCTACGCGCTGACCCGCAAGTCGCTGCTCCAGGCGCCCGGGTCGGGCAACCCCAAGTCCTCGCCGATGCCGGAGTCGGCGATCCTGCCCGACCTCCTCGGGCCGCAGTTCAACCTGCATGCCGGGTTCCTGCTCGCGGTGCTGGCGACGTTCCTGGTCTGGTGGATCCTCAATCGCTCCTCGCTCGGCTACCGGTTCCGCGCGGTCGGCGAGAACCCCTCGGCCGCGAAGGCTGCCGGCATCAACGTCGGGGTCGCCTACCTCAGCGCGTTCCTGATCTCCGGCGCCCTGGTCGGGCTGGCCGGGGTCAACCAGGTGCTCGGCTCGGTGACCGACGGCGCGACCAGCGGCCTCGATGCCGGGATCGGCTTCGACGCGATCACCGTCGCGCTGCTGGGCCGCTCGCGCCCGTTCGGCATCCTGGCCGCCGGGCTCCTGTTCGGCGCGTTCAAGTCCGGCGGCTTCTTCATGCAGGCCTCCGAAGGCATCCCGGTCGACATCGTGCTGGTCATCCAGTCCCTGATCGTCCTGTTCCTCGCCGCGCCACCTCTGGTGAAGGCAATCTTCCGACTCCCCACGAAGGAGGCCTGAGGACCGTGTCTACCGTCGATCTTCCGGTCAACTCCGACGCTCCAGTCGTCGCCGAGCGCATCCCGGGCCTGTGGAAGACGCCCATCGTCATGGCGGTGTTCACCGTGCTGGTGGCGCTGCTGGTCATCCTGGCTCCTCGCACCGGCGACTCCACCTTCAGGTGGAGCCGTGACGGTGACTGGTTCGCCATCCCCGACATCACGCTGCCGGCCAACGCCGTCGTGTGGACGGCCGTGGTGCTGTGCCTGCTGTGCACGGCGTACGCGGCATGGAACGCTCACGTCGGCCGCAAGACTCCCCTGGTGCTGGTCGCCGCCTTCGCCGTCATCGCGGTGTCCGGGTTCCTCGCCTGGGCGGTCGCCGGCAAGACGCTTCCCGTGGTCGGCCTGCTCGCCGGCGCGCTGGCGCTCGCGGTGCCGCTCGTGTTCGGTGCGCTCGGCGGCGTACTCGGTGAGCGGTCGGGCGTCGTCAACATCGCCATCGACGGCCAACTGCTCTTCGGCGCCTTCGGCGCCGCGATCGTCGCCTCCCTCACCGGCAGTCCCTGGGCCGGCCTGGTGGCCGCGATGGTCGCGGGGATGCTGGTCGCGCTGCTCCTGGGCCTCTTCGCGATCACCTACTGGGTCGAACAGGTCATCGTCGGTGTCGTCCTCAACGTGCTCGTGATCGGCTTCACCAGCTTCATGTTCTCCCAGGTCCTCTCGGAGAACGCCGCGGCGCTCAACAACCCGCCCCACTTCCCGCGCCTGGAGATCCCGCTGCTGTCGGGCATTCCGGTGCTCGGCCCGATCTTCTTCCGCCAGACGGTGCTGGTCTACATCATGTACGCCGCCGTCTTCCTCATCGCCTGGGCCCTCTACCGGTCCAAGTGGGGCCTGCGCGTGCGCGCGGTCGGCGAGCACCCGAAGGCGGCAGACACCGTCGGCATCAACGTGATCGCCACCCGCTACCGCACCGTGATCATGGCCGGCGCGATCGCGGGCATCGGCGGGGCCACCTACACGCTCGTCTCGGTGCCGTCCTTCGGTCGTGAGATGACCGGCGGCGCGGGCTATATCGCGCTGGCCGCGGTGATCTTCGGCAAGTGGGACCCGATCAAGGCGACCCTGGCGGCGCTGCTCTTCGGCTTCGCGTCCAACGTCGAGTCCGTGCTCTCGGTGATCGGCTCTCCGGTGCCGTCGCAGTTCATGCTGATGCTGCCGTACGTCGTGACGATCTTCGCCGTCGCCGGCCTCGTCGGGCACTCACGTGCCCCGGCCGCCGACGGGGTGCCGTACCGAAAGGGCTAGCCGGGCTAGCCCAGTGCGCGGTGGGCGGCGGCGGCCAGGACCTTGGCGCCGACGCCCACGGCGCGCTCATCGACGCGCAGATCGCCCTGATGGAGGTCGTAGGTGGGGCCACCGGGGGTGCGTACGCCGAGACGGAACATCGAGCCTGCAACCTGCTCCTGGTACCAGCCGAAGTCCTCGCCACCGAGGCTCTGCGCGGAGACGACGGCACCCCGCTCCCCTAGAACGGCGCGGACGCTCTCGACGAGGATCTGGTGGGACTCCTCGTCGTTGCTGACCGGCGGGACACCGCGGGTGTAGTCGACGGCGGCCGTCACGCCGTAGGGCGCGATGATCTCGGCGACGACCTCGCGGACGACGTGCTCGACCTCGCTCCAGGCGTCGCTGTCGAGGATCCGCACGGTGCCGCCGACGGACCCGTGGGCGGGGATCACGTTGTGGATCTGGCCGGCGGTCACCTTGCCCCAGACCACGCTCACGCCGGCCCGGGGGTCCATCCGCCGGCTCAGGATCACCGGCAACTCGGTGGTCACCTTGGCGAGCGCGAAGACGAGGTCGCCGGTCAGGTGCGGGCGGGAGGTGTGACCGCCGGTGCCGCTGAGGTGCACGTCGATCAGGTCGGCCGCACTGGTCAGCGCGCCGGAGCGGATCCCGACGCGGCCGACGTCGACGGTCGGGTCGCAGTGCAGCGCGAAGATCCGCTCCACGTCGTCGAGCGCACCCAGGCTCATCAGGTGCAGCGCCCCGCCCGGCATGACCTCCTCGGCGGGCTGGAACAGCAGGCGTACGCCACCGGGCAGCGGTGACTCGCGATGCAGGTCGGCCAGGGCAAGGCCGGCGCCGAGCAGGGCCGTGGTGTGCACGTCGTGGCCGCAGGCGTGCGCGACCCCGGGGACGGTGCTCGTCCAGATGTCGGTGGTGACGTCCTCGACGGGCAGGGCGTCCATGTCGCCGCGCAGCGCGACGACCCTCGAGTCCTGCCCGTCCCCGCCCAGGTCGGCGATCAGACCGGTCGCCGACGGCCGGTCGACCTGCCAGCCCGCCTTCTCCAGTCGCTCGGCGATCAGCTCGGTGGTGCGATGCTCCTGCCAGGAGAGCTCCGGGTGCGCGTGGATGTCCCGGCGCAGGTCGGTCAGCTCGGCGTCGTAGGCATCGACTCGCTCGGCGAGGAAGGCAGCAGGCTCCAGCATGGTCCCGTCAGACTAATCCTTGTCGTAGGCGGCGAGGATCCTGTCCGCGGCGACGGTCGCCGGAAGCTCCCCGGAGAGCACCTCGTCACGCACCTCGTCGCGGATCGCCTTGACGCCTGCGGAGTGCTTGAGCCGCTGGTCGAGCTCATCGCGGACGAGCGCCCAGGTGAAGTCGAGCTGCTGCTCGGCGCGCTTGGTGCGCAGCCCGTCCTCGCCGAGGTGGGTGCGGTGGGCCATCACCTGCTCCCAGACCGAGTCGACCCCGTCGTCGTGGAGCGCCGAAGCGGTGACCACCGGCGGCGCCCACTCCTCGCGCGAGCGCACCAGCCGCAGGGCGCCGGCGAGCTCGCGGGCGGCCGCGCGGGCCTCCTGGGCCCGGTGGGGGTCGTCGGGGTCGGCCTTGTTGACCGCGATCACGTCGGAGATCTCCAGGATGCCCTTCTTGATCCCCTGCAGCTGGTCACCGGTGCGCGCGATGGTGAGGAACAGGAACGTGTCCACCATCCCGGCCACGGTCACCTCGGACTGCCCGACACCGACCGTCTCCACCAGCACCACGTCGTAGCCGGCCGCCTCCAGCACCGCCATCGCCTGCACGGTCGCCCTGGCGACCCCGCCGAGCGTCCCGGCGGACGGGGAGGGCCGGATGAAGGCGTTGGGGTCCACACTCAGCCGGGCCATGCGCGTCTTGTCGCCCAGGACGGAGCCGCCGGTGCGTACGGAGGACGGGTCGACCGCCAGCACCCCGACCTTGAGGCCGTTGGCGGTCAGCCGGCTGCCGAGCGCCTCGATGAAGGTCGACTTGCCGACCCCCGGCACCCCGGAGATGCCGACCCGCACGGTGTCGCCCGCCGGGAGCTTGGTGAGCAGCTCGCGCGCGATGTCGCGGTGCTGGGGCTTGGTCGACTCCACCAACGTGATCGCCCGTGACACCGCCGCCCGCTTGCCGTCGCTGATGCCGTCGAGAAGGTCTTGTACGTCGGGCCCTGGCATGGCCAGCACCTTAGCCAACTCGTCGAGCCCCGAGCGGTCCGACTCGACCAGCGAGCCTGGCGGGCGCCAGTCCACTCAACCAACGTGACCGAGATACGGTGGTTGTGAAGCTGAGAGTGACCCATAGACCACGCTCAGCTTCACAACCCCTTCGCTGCGCTGCTGAGTCACGGCAGAACGTGAAGCCCACGTCTTCGCGCGACGTCCCGAAGCCGCTCGTCGAAGCTCGCGAGCGACGCCGCATGCGCGGTGGCGGCCATGAGGACACAGCAATCCGGCATCTTGAGCGGCGTGGAGACTCGCATGTCGGCCAGCTCACGCGCTTCGTCGGGCACCCGTTCCAGTTCACCGATCCCGATCGCGGTGACCTTGTTGATGAGCTCCGCGGCCCGCCCCTCTCGGGTCGGCCGAACCAGCACTTCGGCAAGGGTCAACGTGTGGATCCGGTAACGCTCGGTCGTCGAGAGCACCTTCAACGCTTGGACGTGACGAACATCGGACTCGTCGAGGTACGCGATCAAGACGCTCGCGTCGAGAACGATCAAGCTGGCCAGTCCCCGCGCAGCTCGTCGAGGTAGCCCTCACCGAACTCGAAACCGCCGGCGTTGGCTTCGACCACGCGGCGCCGCGCTGCGAGCTGATCAGCCTCCTCTCGTTCGAGGACCTTCGCGCCCTCCTCGGCAAGGGCCGCGATCAGGGCACTACGAGACTTTCCGGGCCAACGACGTTCCGCCGCCTCGAGGGCAGCAGCCAGTTCGTCGGTCTCGGTCACCTGGTGACGCGGGCGAGAGGTGGGCATAACCGGAAGTGTACCACCTTGATCACCGGTGACACACCGATGTGAACCGTCAGCGGATCCGCGGCAGGACGTTGCGGACGGCGTCGGGCAGCCAGCTCGATCGGACGTCGTCCAGCGGGACCCACGAGACACCCACCTGCAGCACGTACCAGGCTACGGCAGCGGCGATGATCGCCAAGCCGACGACGGCCACGACCCATCGTTGGGACGGCGAAGAGGCGGCGCGGGCGACCGGGCCCACGATGTCGCGGACCCGCTGCGAGGCGAGCCAGGCGGCGGACATGAACGTCATCGCGGCGGCGTAGAGCACGGCAGCCAGCGGCACCCCGAGCGCCAGGAACCCCACGCCGACGGCGGCCGCGATCACGCCGGTCAGCACGGTCAGCGCTGCGGTTCCGGGAGTGGCGCGCACCAGGTCCCACGGCGAGCGGATGAGCGCCCACGGCCCGTCGTACCACTTCCGTCCACGCGCCTCGCGACGCTTCGCCAGGTGGTCCGAGGCGAGCGACGCGGCCCTCAGCAGCCAGACTCCGAGGCCGAGCAGGACCGCGCCCAGGAACGGGTACGCAGCGACGACCCCGGCGAGGATCGCGGCGAGCGCGATCAGGATCAGGAAGTGCATCGGACCCGGCCAGCGCTTGAGGTTGGCGTGCTTGCTGGGCGGGCTCCACCCGGGTTCGGGCGACGGAGCCGGTGGCGGCGGCTGCGGGTCGAACCGGCGCACCACCAGGGGCTCGGCCGGCGCGTCGGCGACGGTCACCGCCGTCGGCGGCACCTCCTCCACCTCCGTCATCGCATCGGACGCGGCGTCCGGATCGACCAGCGTCGGCTTCAGGTCGGAGCCCGCGGGCGCGGCGGCCAGCGGCAGCGTCACCGGCAGCACCTTCGTGACCGCCGAGGCCTCTCCTCCCGGCCACGGCACCTCGGGCTCCATCAGCCACTCCCGCAGCTCCTCCAGGCCCGGCCGGTCGGCGGGATCCGTCGCCAGCGCCGCCGTCAGGACCTCCCGCATCGAACCCTCGATGCCGTCGAGGTCGTGCTGGCCGCGGCGTACCCGGTCCAGGACGGCCATCGACGGCCCGGTCCCGAACGGAGGCCGGCCCAGCAGCGCGTAGGCGGTCGTCGCCGCCCACGAGTGCACGTCGCTGGCCGGCGTCGAGGGCGTCCCCTCCAGGATCTCCGGCGCCAGATAGCCCGGGGTGCCGACCAGCCAGCCGGTGAGCGTGATCTTGGGATCGTCGGCGACCCGGGCCAGCCCGAAGTCGATGAGCACCGGCGTACGCCCCTCCATCACGACGTTGGAAGGCTTCACGTCACGGTGCAGCACGCCGGCGTCGTGGCAGGCCGCGACACCGCCGGCCAGGCAGCGCGCCAGCCAGAACCGGTCCTCGCCGACGACGGGTCCGTCGTCCTTGATCCGGTCGTGCAGCGTCGGCCCGGGCACGTAGCGGGTCGCGACGTAGGGAAGGTCCGCGTAAGGGTCGGCATCGACGATCTCGGCGATCCACGGGCTGCGCACCTGCCGCAGCGACCGCACCTCGCGCTCCAGCCGGGTACGGGTCTCCTCGTCCCCCACGACATGCGTACGCAGCACCTTCAGCGCCACCCGCTCGCCGGTCTCCTCGTGGCGGGCCAGATGGACGACTCCCATGCCGCCCTCACCGAGCTTGGTGAGGAGCTCGTAGGCGCCGACCCTCACCAGCCCGTCCCCGGATGCCCGCCCGGGGCGTAGGTCCGTCACAGCTCTGAGGCTAGACGAGCCCGACGCCCCCGGCGAGGACATACCCGGGAGGGTCAGTGATCGAGCTGCTCCCGCAGGCGACCGAGGAGATCGATGGCGGAGTCGGCGATGACCGTGCCCGGCAGGAAGACCGCGGCGGCGCCCATCTGCTCGAGCGTGGCGACGTCGTCGGGCGGGATGACCCCGCCGATGACGATCATGATGTCCGGGCGCCCCTGCTCCTCCAGCGCCGCCTTCAGCGCGGGGAGCAGTGCGAGGTGACCGGCAGCCAGCGACGAGACCCCGACGATGTGTACGTCGGCGTCGACCGCCTGCTGCGCGACCTCCTCGGGCGTGGAGAACAGCGGGCCTACGTCGACGTCGAAGCCGAGGTCGGCGAAGGCCGAGACCACGACCTTCTGGCCACGGTCGTGGCCGTCCTGGCCCATCTTCGCGACCAGGATGCGCGGTCGGCGACCCTCGGCCTCCTCGAACTCCTTGGTCGCCTTCAGCACGTCGGCCACCTTCGAGTCGCCCGACGTCGTCGCCTCATCCCGATACACACCGGAGATGGTACGGATGACGGCCTGGTGCCGCCCCCAGGCCTTCTCCATCGCGTCGGAGATCTCGCCGACGGTCGCCTTGGCCCGGGCGGCGTCGACGGCCAGCGCGAGCAGGTTGCCCTCCAGGTTCGCCCCGGACTTCTCGGCGCCGGCGGAGTTCGTGATGGCCTCCAGGGCCCGGCGTACGTCCTCGTCGTCACGCTCCGCGCGCAGCCGCTCGAGCTTGGCGAGCTGCTGCTTGTAGACCTGGTCGTTGTCGACCTTGAGCACGTCGAGCGGGTCCTCGGAGGGGAGCCGGAAGGTGTTGACGCCGATCAGCTTCTGGGCACCGGAGTCGAGGCGCGCCTGCGTGCGGGCGGCCGCCTCCTCGATGCGCATCTTCGGGATGCCCTGCTCGATCGCCTTGGCCATCCCACCGGCCGCCTCGGCCTCCTGGATGTGGGCCCAGGCCCGCT
Source organism: Nocardioides sp. NPDC059952 (assembly GCF_042730435.1). Lineage (NCBI taxonomy): Bacteria > Bacillati > Actinomycetota > Actinomycetes > Propionibacteriales > Nocardioidaceae > Nocardioides > Nocardioides sp. NPDC059952. The sequence continues at coordinate 42,409 of NZ_JBHWLY010000018.1, forward strand.
CGGCGAGGTCGTGGGTGAGCTTCTCGACGTAGTAGGAGCCGCCCCACGGGTCGATGATCTCGGTCGTGCCGCTCTCCTGCTGCAGCAGCAGCTGGGTGTTGCGGGCGATGCGGGCCGAGAAGTCGGTCGGCAGCGCGATGGCTTCGTCCAACGCGTTCGTGTGCAGCGACTGGGTGTGGCCCTGGGTCGCGGCCATCGCCTCGATCGCGGTGCGGCCGACGTTGTTGAAGACGTCCTGGGCGGTCAGCGACCATCCGGAGGTCTGCGAGTGGGTCCGCAGCGACAGCGACTTGGGGTTGGACGGGTCGAACTGCGAGACCAGACGCGACCACAGGGCACGAGCCGCGCGCATCTTGGCGACCTCCATGAAGAAGTTCATCCCGATCGCCCAGAAGAAGCTGAGCCGCGGTGCGAACGCGTCGACGTCGAGGCCCGCAGCCAGACCGGTCCGCAGGTATTCGACGCCGTCGGCCAGCGTGTAGGCGAGCTCGAGATCGGCCGTCGCCCCGGCCTCCTGCATGTGGTAGCCGGAGATCGAGATCGAGTTGAACCGGGGCATCTTCGCGGCGGTGTAGGAGAAGATGTCGCCGATGATCCGCATCGACGCCGCCGGCGGGTAGATGTAGGTGTTGCGGACCATGAACTCCTTGAGGATGTCGTTCTGGATGGTCCCGGCGAGCTTCTCGGGCGCGACGCCCTGCTCCTCGGCCGCGGCGATGTAGAGCGCCAGCACCGGCAGCACCGCGCCGTTCATCGTCATCGAGACTGACATCTCGTCGAGCGGGATGCCGTCGAACAGCGTCCTGGTGTCGTAGATGGAGTCGATCGCGACGCCCGCCATGCCGACGTCCCCACGCACCCGCGGGTGGTCGGAGTCGTAGCCACGGTGGGTGGCCAGGTCGAAGGCGACGCTCAGGCCCTTCTGGCCCGCCGCCAGGTTGCGGCGGTAGAACGCGTTGGACTCCTCCGCGGTCGAGAACCCGGCGTACTGCCGGATCGTCCACGGCTGGGTCGTGTACATCGTCGGGTAGGGCCCACGCAGGAACGGGCTCAGCCCGGGGAAGGTGTCGAGCGCGTCGAGACCCTGGAGATCCGCAGGGCCGTACGCCGGCTGGATCTCGATGCCCTCGGGGCTCAGCCACGGCGTGCCCCCGCTGGTTGAGCCGCGAGCGCCAGCGAGCGTGTCGAAACCAACACGGTCACTCTGCAGCGGCAGCCCCTTGAACGAGCCGGGAATCGTCATGAGAGCTTCTCCCTCGTAGCGGTCAGGAAGGCGAGTGCGTCGACACCCATCGAGGCGGCGTCGTCCACCTCGGCGTCGACGGCGTCGGGCTTCCCGGCGATGATCACGTGCGTGGCGCCGGCCTCGCGGAGGGCCGCGACCGCGGCCGAACCCCACGCGGCGTACGTCTTGTCGGACCCGGCCAGGCAGACGACCGGTGGCGTGCCGGCCGCACGATACCTTCCGGCCAGCTCCTCGGCGTCCGCGGTCGCACCCGCGACCTCGACGCCGATGCCGCCGGCGGCGAGCAGGTTGGTCGCGAAGGTCGCCCGGGCGGTGTGCTGGGCGACCGTGCCGAGGGTGGCGAGGAAGACCTTGGCGGTGGCCGGGGTGTCACGCAGGGCCTCGAAGGAGGCGCCGTAGCGCACGACCCGCTCGTTGAGCGGATCGTTCGGCCGCGAGGGCAGGGTCTCGGCGAGGTTGGGGAACTCGGTGAGCCCGGTGATCGGCCGCTTGCGCCGCGCGATCGCCTTCTCGCGCGCGGCGGAGACCGCGGCGATCCGGTCGCGGAAGGGCGAGAAGTCGTGGCCTCCGACGGCGTTGGCCCCGGTCCATTCCTCCTCGAGCTGGATGAACGCCTCCCAGCCGGCGGCGGCCATGTCGGCGGTCAGCTGCTCGACGGCGAAGGAGCCACCGGCGGGGTCCGCGACGGCCGCGACGTGGGACTCGTCGATCAGCAGGTGGGACACGTTGCGGGCGATCCTTCGCCCGAACCCGTCAGGGACGCCGTTGGCGGAGTCGAACGGCAGCACGGTCACCGCGTCGGCCCCGCCGACGCCGGCCGCGAAGGCGGCGACGGTGCCGCGCAGCATGTTCACGTAGGGGTCGTACTTCGACAGCATCGGCCGCGAGCTCACCGCGTGGATGCGCATCTCGACGCCCTCGGCCCCGGAGAGCTCGAGGACCCGGGCCCACAGCTGGCGGGCGGCCCGCAGCTTGGCGATGGTCGGGAACTGCTCGTCGGTGGCGGCGTAGCGGAACTCGATCAGCGCCGCCGCCACGGCGGGCGAGAAGCCGGCCTCGGTCAGTGCGCGCAGGTAGGCGACGCCGACCGCGATCGACCAGCCGAGCTCCTGGACGTCGGACGCACCCAGATCGTGCGCAGCCGTGGCGTCGACCACGATCGCGCGCACCCCGATCCCCTGCGCGAGACGGGCGAGGTCGACCAGCTCGGCGAACGCCTCGTCGGGTGCCAGCGGCAGGTCGCGCAGCAGCGCGCCCATCGGGTCGGCACCCAGGTTGGTCGCGGCGTGCAGCCCGGCGCCACGCTCGGCGATCAGCGCGAGCAGGTTCTGGGCGACCTTGACCGCACCGATCGGCGCGTCGAGCACGATCGGTGCCAGGTCGAGGAGCACCTTGTCCAGGAGCACCGCGAGGTCGGTCGTCTCGTCGGCGGCCACCCACAGCGAGGAGACCCCGCCGTCCAGGTCGACCAGTGCGGCCTCGTTGGCCGCCTTGGCGTCCACCCCGGAGAGACCGGAGACGAGAGAGCGGATGTCCCAGGCGCCGGCGCGCGTGGGACGGGCCGCTTCGTCGTAGGACTCCCCGGGAAGGCCCAGCGGGGCGATCCGGAGTCCGTCGAGAGAGGTGCGGGTCAGCTTGTCCCAGACGAGCGAGTCGGCGTCGTCGGCGCTTAGCCGACCGCCCTTCCGGAGGACGGCAGCAGTCGCCGCCTCCCACTCTGCCTGGGAATGGGCATCCGCCGGCTGGGCAAGGCGCAACGAGTCGTCGCGAGCGGCGTCGTTCATAAATCGAACCTTAGGCCGATGAAGTGGCGGTGACCACAAAGTGTGAGGTTTACAACCGCTAACTGAGACGCGCCGTTAGGTTGACCGCCGTGAAGGTACGCACTCCAGGCGGGCAGGCCCATCGCGTCACCCGTCGCTGGGTCCCGTGGCAGCGGAAGTCTCGTCGGTTGAGTCTCGACGGGCTCGAGGTCCCGATCGACGCGCCGGGCGGCGACGACCCGATCAGCGCGATCCTCATGGTGCTCTGGCTCGTCATCGCACTGCCGATCATCGGCTTGGCCGTCGTCGTCATGCTCCTGACCAGCATCGAGCTCATCCTCCTGCTCGCGATCCTTCCTTTCGCCATCGGCGCCCGGGTCGTCTTCGGCCGCCACTGGACCGTCGAGGTACGCCGCGGCTTCACACCCATCCACGAGGAGCGCGCGGGCAGCTGGACCGCCAGCGGCGTACGCATCAAGGAGCTGGCGCGCGAGATCGAGTCGGGCAACGTCCCGGCCGACACCCTCGCCAAGCAGTCGGCCAAGCAGTCGGCCGAGCAGTCCTAGTCGCGCCAGAGGCGCAGCAGCGGCAGCCCGGTGTAGACGAGCACCCACACCGGCCAGAAGAACCCCCGCCCGGTGACGTGCCAGGCCACCACCGCGATCGCACCACAGAGCAGGAACACCAGAACATCCCGTACGAAGCCCCGGCCCGCACCGGGCGAGGAGACGGGTTCCTCCTCCCCCAGGTCGTCGACCACCGCGGCGAGGTCGGCGGCCATCGCCGCGCCCCACACCGCCTCGGCACGCGACTCCAGCTCGGGCGCGTCGATCCTCCCCGCGGCGTACGCCTCGACGAGCCGCGCCCGCGCGGCCTCGCGCTCCAGGTCGCCGACCCTGGTCACAGCACTCGTCACAGCCCCTCCAGGTCGAGAGCGCGACCGGCGGCGTACAGGTCCTTCGGGCAGGTCGAGGCGGCGCAGTCCTGATAGCGATCGGCGAGCCGCTCGAGCGCCTTGACGGTCTCCGCGACCGACGGGTCGGCGGCGAGGTTGTGCTGCTCGTAGGGGTCCGAGGAGCGGTCGTAGACCTCGACCTGGCCGGTGTGCAGGCGGGCGTAGGTCCAGGAGCCGACCCGGACCCCGGACCACAGCTGCCTGCTCCCGTCGGTGACCCGCCAGCCCGCGACCGGGATCGCGCGGACCTGCTCGGGCGCGCTCAGCCACGGCATGATGTCGATCCCGTCCAACGGACCGGGAGCGCGCGCACCGGCCGCCGCCAGCAGCGTCGCGGCGATGTCCGGGTTGGTGACCGGGGTCCGGACCGTCCGCCCGCGCGGCACTCCGGGTCCGCTCATCAGCACCGGGATCCGCAGCGACTCGTCGTAGTGCCACAGCTTGCCGTTGAGGTTGTGATAGCCGTTGGAGAAGCCGTTGTCAGAGGTGAACACGACCAGCGTCCGCTTCAGCTCACCGCTCTTCTTCAGCCCGCTCAGGAGCGAAGCGATGTTGCGATCCAGGCTGCGAATGGCCTCGAGCCGGCGCTGGTAGGCGATCCGGAGGGCGTCCTTCTTCCGCGGGTTGAACTTCCCGCGCCCCGGCGAGCCCTTCGCATACCCGGAGGTGTCCTCGGGAAAGAGGTTGGGCCGCGCCGGGATCCGCACGTTGTCGTAGTAGCCGCGGTCCTGGGTGTCCGGCACGGTCACCGACAGCGCGGCGTCGGTGCCGGGGTAGACCTTCTTCGGGTCATCGGGCCCCGAGGGCCCGCCGTGGTGCGGAGCGACGTAGTTGACCCAGGTGAACCAGGGCTTCCCCGACCCCCGCTCGGCCGCGATCCCCGCCTTCGCGTGGTCGGTGATGACGGTCGAGGAGTAGCCCTTCGACTTGATGATCTCGCCGTTGACGTTGAACTTCGGCGAGCGGAAGTTGTAGGTCGACGGGTCGACGGTCGCGCGCCACTGGTCCCAGCCGGGCGGCACGTCGCCGCGGCTCGAACCCTCGCCGTAGCCGTTGAGGTACTTGCCCGCCAGGATCGTCGAGTAGCCCGCGTCCTGCAGCGACGTCGCGACCGTCGAGGAGTCGTCGAAGGCCTGATACCCGCCGTAGGGACCCTCGATCGTGCGCGCACCGTGGTTGTGGGCGTACTGACCGGTCAGCAGCGACGCCCGCGCCGGCACACAGATCGGCGTCGGCGCGATCCCCTCGGAGAAGGAGACCCCGGCCCGCTCCACCAGCTTCCGCACCTGCGGGAGGTACTCCATGTCGAGGTAGGAGAGGTCGTCGACGGTCACCATCAGCAGGTTCGGCTTCTCCGCGGGCCGCTCCAGCACAGGCGTACGCGTCGGGGCCGCCGCCACGGCGGCCGGCTCGTGGACGAGGCCGGTCACCGCGAGGGCGCTCATCGCCATCGTCGCCACAGCAGCACGCTTGCGACGGGTGAACAGGTTGCCTACCGGCATGACCAAACACTCCCAAGTAATAAGAGTTATTTAGTCTACTTTAACCCGTTAGATGCCTGTCAGATCAAGCGGTCCATCCGCGGCGTACATCTTCTTGGGGCACTCGTCGCCGGCGCAGTCGCGATACTTCTCGGTCAGAGCGGCCAACCGCGAGACCGTCTCGGCGTGGCCCGGGTCGTCGGCGAGATTCGTCATCTCGTACGGATCGTTGGTGCGGTCGTAGAGCTCGACCCCACCGTTCTCGAGCTCGACATAGGTCCACCGCCCCACGCGCACGCCGGACCAGAGCCGCGAGGTCCCGTCGGTGGTCGGCCACGCCTCGATCGGGACGACGCGGGTCTGCTCGGGCGCGCGCAGCCACGGCATGATGTCGATGCCGTCGGGCTCGTGCGGGTCACCCGCACCGGCCGCCGCGAGCAGCGTCGTGGCGATGTCCGGGTTGGTCAGCGTGGTCCCGACCTCACGCCCCTTGGGTACGCCGGGTCCGCTCATCAGCACGGGGATCCGCAGCGACTCCTCGTAGTACCAGAGCTTGCCGTTGAAGTTGTGGTAGCCGCTGGAGAAGCCGTTGTCGGAGGTGAACACGACCAGCGTGCGCGCCAGGTCGCCACTCTTCTTCAGCCCGCCGAGCAGGGAGGCGATGTTGCGGTCCAGGCTGCGCGCCGACTCGATCCGCCGCTGGTAGGAGAGCCGGTAGGCGTCCTTCTCGATCTGCGAGGGGTTCTTCCGCGACGGCGACCCCTTCGGGAACTTCTTGCGCGCTTCCGGAAACAGGTTGGGCTGCTGCGGGATCGGCTTGTCGGCGTACGCGTCCCGGTCCTGCTTGTCCGGCACCGGTACGCCGATCGCACCCTTGGTGCCCGGGAAGCGCTGCTTGGGGTCGCCCTTCTCCGTCGGGCCGCCGATGTGCGGCGCCACGTAGTTGACCCACTGGAACCACGGCTTCTCCGCGGCCTTCTTCCTGGCGTCCTTCAGCGCCGCCTGCGCCTGCTGGGTGATGACGGTGGTCGAGTAGCCCTTCGGCTTCACCAGGCGTCCGTTGACGTTGAACTTGGCGCCCAGGTAGTTGTAGGTCGAGGGGTCGACGGTCGCGCGCCACTCGTCCCACCCCGGAGGCAGGTCGCGCTCGCTCCCCGCCTCGCCGTACTCGTTGAGGTACTTTCCGGTGAACACGGTCGAATAGCCGGCCTCCTGCAACGAGGTGGCCAGGGTCGCGGAGTCGTCGAAGGACGGATAGCCGCCCTCGGGACCGTGGATGGTGTGGGCACCGTGGTTGTGGGCGTACTGCCCCGAGAGCAGCGAGGCGCGGGCAGGCACGCAGATCGGCGTCGGCGCGACCGCGTCGGTGAAGGTCACCCCGCTCTCGCCGACCAGCTTCTGCACGCTCGGCAGGTAGTCCATGTCGAGGGAGGAGAGGTCATCGACCGTGATCATCAGCAGGTTGGGCTTCTCGACCGGCATCTCGAAGGCCGGCGTCGCGGTCGAGGGCTGCTCAGAGACGTGCTCGGCAGACGGCTGCTGGGTCGGCGCCCGGCCACAGCCCGCCATTCCGACGCCACCCACGACCGCCGCCATCGCGAGTGCTGCCGAAAGCGTCCAGACCCGTCTGGGTACCGCCACTGATTGTCCTCATCACGCTGGTCGTCTACTGGTCGTGCCGATGGTTCATCCCAGGTCAACGCACATGTCGTGCTCTCGCCATCCCCGGGCAGGACGCTGGTCCTATGAAGATGGCGCTGGTCACCGAGAGCTTCTTTCCTACCATCGATGGTGTCACAACCACGGTGAAGGCCATCGCCGACCGCATGATCGAGTCGGGCCACGAGGTTCGGTTCATCGCACCCGGCCCCGGACTCCCCGTCTACCGCAACAGCAGGGTCGTCCGCGTCTCGCCGATCGCCAAGACCGGCCGCCAGGTGCGCAGTGCCCTGGAGGCCTTCGAGCCGGACGTCGTGGTCACCTTCGATCCGGGCCGGCTGGGCCGCAAGGCGCTCTCGTCTCCGACGGCGGCCACGGCGACCACCGTGGTCGTCCAGCAGTCCCCGCTCTCCCCGAAGGCGGCGCTCACCTGGAGCACCTCGATCGCCGCGCACGCCGATGAGATCTTTGTCACAAGCGAGTTCCTGCGCCGCATGCTTGCGGCGATCGACGTCGCCGACGAGGTGTGGGAGCCGGGGGTCGACACGGCCGCGTTCTCGCCCAGTCTGCGCGACGACTGGCTCCATCGCCGCTGGTCCAGGTCGAAGTCGCGCCCGACACCTCTGGTCGTGGTCGGCTACGCGGGCAACCTCGCCAAGAGCCATGGCGTACGCCGCCTCGCCGAGCTCACGGTGGTGCCCGGGATCCGCCTCGTCATCATCGGCGACGGGCCCCAGCGCGGCTGGCTCAAGCAGCGGATCCCGCAGGCGAAGCTGACCGGCCCGCTCGGCACCGGCGACCTGGCCATCGCCCTGGCCTCGCTCGACGTTCTCGTCCACCCCGGCGAGGAGGAGGGATGTGGCCACATCCTGCGTGAGGCCGCGGCCAGCGCCCTCCCGGTGGTCGCCCCGCGGGCCGGCGCGGCGGCCGAGATCGTCCAGCACATGGAGACCGGGGTGCTCTACAACCCGGCCCGCGTCCGCGAGCTCGCGGACGCGGTCGCCTCGGTCGTCTCGGACCCCCGGCGGCACCTGCTCGGCGACCGCGGTCGGGAGCTGGTCGCGACGCGGCCGTGGACCGATGCGGCCGACGAGCTGCTGGCCCGTCTGGTCGCGCTGCGCGAGGTCCGGTCCTCACAATCTCACGCTGTCACCACGGAGAATGCGCACCCTGCTGTTAGGCTTGCCTAACCCGTTGCCAAGATACTGATCAGTAACCCCACCCGCCCGCGCAGCGACGAAAATGTCACATACTCCCTGCGTACAAGTTCGGGTATGAGGGGTAGTAGCGTGCGTGCCGTGGCAACCACGACTCTGATCAAAGGCGCGCGGTCGACGCGCTCGACGATCGCCCTGAAGCTCCTTATGGCGGCCAGCGGCATCGTCTTCATCCTGTTTGTGCTCCTGCACATGTACGGCAACCTCAAAGCCTTCAGCGGCGAGCTGGCCTACAACGAGTATGCCGAGCACCTGCGTACGTTCGGGGAGCCGATGCTGCCGTACGGCGGCCTCCTCTGGATCCTGCGAGTGGTGCTCCTGGCGTCGCTGGTGGCTCACGTCGGCTCGGCGGTGGCGCTCTCGATGCGCGCTCACGCGCAGCGCCCGGTGAAGTACGCGGTGAAGAAGAACAAGGCTTCGTCGCTCTCCTCGCGCACCATGCGCTGGGGCGGCGTGGCCCTGCTCCTCTTCGTCGTCTGGCACCTGCTCCAGTTCACCATCGTCAAGATCAACGTGGGCGAGGGCGGACAGGCTGCGGGCATCACCGAGAACCCGTACCGGCTGTTGACCGCGGCGTTCCAGCCGGAGCAGTGGTGGATGGTCCTCATCTACCTGTTCGCCATGCTCGCGCTCGCGTTCCACCTGCACCACGGCACCTTCAGCGCCATCCAGACGCTCGGGTTCACCAACTCCGCTGAGTCGCGTGCCAGGGCCCGCGTCGCCGGCTGGGTCGTCGCGATCGTGATCGCCGGCGGCTTCTCGCTGGTCCCCCTGTTCACCGTCTTCGGCGTCATCTCGTAAGGACATCTGACACATGGCTGCTGGAACCCACTACCTGCCCGGCCTCACCCCGACCAACGAGGCCTCGGTCCAGAAATCCGACGACGCAGCGGGCTACTACGTCCTCGGCGACAAGCTGGTCGACCCGAAGACGCCCACCGGGCCGATCGCGGACCGCTGGACCACCCGCAAGTTCGAGAACCGTCTGGTCAACCCGGCCAACCGACGCAAGCTCGACGTCATCATCGTCGGCACCGGCCTGGCCGGTGGCGCCGCGGCTGCCACCCTCGGCGAAGCCGGCTACAACGTGAAGTCCTTCTGCTACCAGGACTCCCCGCGTCGTGCCCACTCGATCGCCGCCCAGGGCGGCATCAACGCCTCCAAGAACTACAAGTCCGACGGCGACTCCGACTACCGGCTCTTCTACGACACGGTCAAGGGCGGCGACTACCGCTCGCGCGAGTCGAACGTCTACCGCCTCGCCGAGGTCTCGACCAACATCATCGACCAGTGCGTGGCGCAGGGCGTTCCCTTCGCCCGCGAGTACGGCGGCCTGCTGGACAACCGCTCCTTCGGTGGCGTCCAGGTGTCGCGTACGTTCTACGCCCGCGGCCAGACGGGGCAGCAGCTCCTCATCGGCGCCTACCAGGCCATGGAGCGTCAGGTGGCCGCCGGCACCGTCGAGCAGTTCACCCGGCACGAGATGCTCGACGTGATCATCGTCGACGAGCGTGCCCGCGGCATCGTGGCCCGCAACATGGTCACCGGCGAGATCGAGACCCACCTGGCCGACGCGGTCGTGCTCGCCACCGGCGGCTACGGCAACGTCTTCTACCTCTCGACCAACGCGATGGGGTCGAACGTGATGGCCGCCTGGCGTGCGCACCGCAAGGGCGCGTACATGGCCAACCCCTGCTACACGCAGATCCACCCGACCTGCATCCCGGTGACCGGCGCGCACCAGTCGAAGCTGACCCTGATGTCGGAGTCGCTGCGTAACGACGGCCGCATCTGGGTGCCGAAGAACGCCGAGGACTGCACCAAGGACCCGCGTGAGATCCCGGAGGAGGACCGCGACTACTTCCTGGAGCGGATCTACCCGGCATTCGGCAACCTGGTCCCCCGCGACATCGCCTCGCGTGCCGCGAAGTACATGTGCGACGAGGGCCGCGGGGTCGGGCCGGAGGTCGACGAGACCCAGGCCGACGGCACGGTGAAGAAGTTCCGCCGCGGCGTCTACCTCGACCTCGGTGCCGCGATCGAGCGCCTCGGCAAGGACAAGATCGAGGAGAAGTACGACAACCTCCTCGACATGTACGAGCGGATCACGGGCGAGAACCCCTACGAGCTGCCGATGCGGATCTACCCGGCGGTGCACTACGTCATGGGCGGCCTCTGGGTCGACTACGAGCTCCAGACCAGCATCACCGGTCTGTTCTGCACCGGCGAGGCGAACTTCTCCGACCACGGTGCGAACCGCCTCGGCGCCTCGGCGCTGATGCAGGGTCTCGCCGATGGCTACTTCGTGCTGCCGAACACCATCACCGACTACCTCGCCGACGGGCCGTTCGACAAGATCGACGAGTCCCACCCGGCCGTGGTCGAGGCTCTCGAAGGGGTCACCTCCCGGGTCGAGAAGCTGATGAACATCAACGGCGAGCGCTCCGTGGAGTCCATCCACAAGGAGCTCGGTCAGATCATGTGGGAATACTGCGGGATGGACCGTCGCGAGGAGGGCCTCAAGAAGGCCATCGGCCTGATCCGCGAGCTCAAGAAGGAGTTCTGGACCAACGTCAAGGTCCTCGGCTCCGCCGAGTCGCTCAACCAGGACCTGGAGAAGGCCAACCGCGTCGCCGACTTCATCGAGCTCGGTGAGCTCATGTGCATCGACGCGCTCAACCGCCGCGAGTCCTGCGGCGGCCACTTCCGTGGCGAGTCCCAGACCGACGAGGGCGAGGCGCTGCGTCACGACGACGAGTTCGCCTACGTCGCGGCCTGGGAGTTCGGTGGCGAGGACGGCGCCCCGGTGCTCCACAAGGAAGACCTGATCTACACCGCCATCGAGATGAAGCAGAGGTCCTACAAGTGAAGCTGACGCTGAAGATCTGGCGGCAGGCCGACGCCTCCGACAAGGGTGCGCTCAAGACGTACGAGCTGGACGGGGTGTCCTCGGACATGTCGTTCCTCGAGATGCTCGACCTGCTCAACGAGCAGCTCCTGCACAACGACGAGGAGCCGGTCGCGTTCGACTCCGACTGTCGCGAGGGCATCTGCGGCATGTGTTCGCTGATGATCAACGGCGAGGCACACGGCCCGGAGGTCACCACGACCTGCCAGCTGCACATGCGCTCGTTCAACGACGGTGACACCATCACCATCGAGCCGTGGCGCGCCTCGTCGTTCCCGATCGTCAAGGACCTGATCGTCGACCGCTCCGCGTTCGACCGGATCATCCAGAACGGCGGCTACATCTCGGCCAACACCGGCTCGGCCCCCGAGGCCAACTCGGTGCCGGCCCCGCGCGACAAGGCCATGCGGGCGTTCAACACCGCCACCTGCATCGGCTGCGGCGCCTGCGTCGCCGCCTGCCCGAACGGCTCCGCGTCGCTGTTCCTCGGCGCGAAGATCACACACCTCGGTGAGCTGCCGCAGGGCCAGCCGGAGCGCTACTCCCGCGTGCAGTCCATGGTCGGCCAGCACGACGCCGAGGGCTTCGGTGGCTGCACCAACATCGGTGAGTGCGCCGCCGCCTGCCCCAAGGAGATCCCGCTCGACGTGATCTCCCAGCTCAACAAGGACCTGCGCAAGTCGCTGATCCTCGGCTGACCGTCTGGTCTCCGAACACCAGAAGGGCCGCTCTCCTGTTCGGGAGAGCGGCCCTTCGGCATCCGGCCGGGCGCCGGTACGACGGGACGTCCCTGTCCGTTACCGGGGAGTAGAACGACCAGAACGTCCCGTCGTATCCACCAACACCGCCTCATGCGACTCCTCTCAGGAAGCGCCTTCGTTGGGCTTTCGTCAGGGCCCGGCGCTGTTCGACCGTGACGGTTGGGGTCCACCATGCGGGCGGGTCCGATGTCCATCTGCGTTCTTGACCTTGGCGCAGCGCTCGCGCTCGCGCTTCTTGCGTACGCTGCAGGAAACGAGTCGGATCACGCCGGTCGAACGACGTCATCGTGACGTACTCCAGACCTGCCCTGCGAAAGAGGCTCTCCCGCTGGATGTCGCCTGCCCGCCGCTCGCCGGCGAGGTGGAAACCGCCGTCGTACTCGCCGACGACTCCGGCCTCGACATCCAGCAGGTCCGGGGTGCCGATGTGATCTCCGGCGAGATCGAAGATCGGATGGTTGCACAGTGGATGCGGAAGACCGAGGTCGAGCTGCCAGTGCAGGCGCATCTCGGGCTCCATCGGCGACCAGCTGTTCTCGTCGGCGAGCCCGATGGCCTGACGGAGCTGTTCCACTCCGTACCAACCGTTAAGCGTGCCCGCATACTCGACCAGCTCGGCGATCGAGACACGGTCGGTCTGCAGCGCCATGTCGAGCAGGGCCACCGCGTGCCGGAGCGTCGTCGCCCGACGCGCCTCGAACGCCGCAGACCGCAGCGGATGGGTTCCGCTGACGCCATCGAGGACGTACCACTGGCCCAGTGGCAGGCGCTCGGCCGAAAGCAGGATTCCAGGCCGGGTCCGATAGCGATGATTGGTGACGACGATCGGCACCGGCCTCGCATTGCCGTTCCCGTCGACCCCATCGAACCAGCGCGCGCCGGCCCAGGCGAAGGCCGCCCAGCCGGTGACGTGTCCTCCAGGGATCTCTGTGGCCGCCTCCAGAACACGCTGCTGCGGTCGATCGGAGTCGACAGAGGAAGGGACGTACAAGCCAGGGCCGGTCCTCCGCCAAGCGCTCCCCCGTACCTGCCGGGGCGTCGGCCCGTTCTCCCCGGTCGGATCCACCCGCACCGGCGCGACGAGCCCCAGCGCCCGGCCCCCGTGAGGAGCTGGCTGGAAGTGGGCGACCCGAGACATCACAGAGCGATGGTCCGCCACATGCGATCAACCCGCACCCAGTTACGAGCGCCCCTGTGGATAACCACCACACAACGGATACGACGGGACGTTCTTGTCGGCCTACCAGGCGGTAATGGACAAGTACGTCCCGTCGTATCGCTAACGGGAACCTCAGGCGACGGTGAGCTTGACCTCGATGTTGCCGCGGGTGGCGTTGGAGTACGGGCAGACCTGGTGGGCCTGCTCGGCGAGCTGCTGGGCAGTGGCCGCGTCGGCGCCGGGGATGGTGACCTCGAGCTGCACGGCGAGGCCGAAGCCGCCCTCACCGTTGTTGCCGATGCTCACGTCGGCGACGACCTCGGAGTCGGTCATGTCGACCTTGGCCTTGCCCGCGACCAGCTTGAGCGCGGAGTGGAAACAGGCGGCGTACCCGGCGGCGAAGAGCTGCTCGGGGTTGGTGGCGCCACCCTCACCACCCATCTCCTTGGGGATGCGGACGTCGGCGTCGATGAGACCGTCGGTGGACTGGACGTGGCCGTTACGGGCGTCGCCGGTGCTGACTGCGGTGGCTGTGTAGATCGGTGTCATGTGCACAACTATATTGCGCACAACTCAATAGCGCAAGGGAGTAGACTGATGGATGTGTCCGGACGTACCTATCCGCAGCTCGCGCTCGACCTGCAGCTCTGCTTCCCTCTGTACGCAGCGACCCGAGCCGTCACGAAGCGCTATGTGACGCTGCTCAAGGGGACCGGGCTGACCTATCCGCAGTATCTGGTGATGCTGGTGCTCTGGGAGGCCGACGAACCGTCGACCGTGACCTCCCTCGGCCAGCGGCTACGGCTCGACTCCGGCACCCTGACGCCGCTGCTGAAGCGGCTCGAGACCGCCGGCCTGGTGCGGCGCGACCGCGATCCCGGCGACGAGCGCCGGGTGCTGGTCAGCCTCACCGACGACGGCCGGGCCCTGGAGGAGCAGGTCTCCGGCGTGCCGCTGCAGCTCGGCGAGTCGATGGGGATCACCCATGCCGAGGCCCTCGCCCTGCGCGACCAGCTCACCGAGCTCGTCGACCACCTCGACACGGCCGAGTCCCCCTGAGGATCTATCCCCTCGTCAGCAGCCGCTGCACGCCCAGCTTGATCAGCAGTCCACCGAGAAGGACGTCGACGACCACGAGCACGGCGTGGGCGATGTAGTAGGGCTTCGGACGGGTCTGCTCCGGGTCCTTGGCGGTCTTGACGAGGTTGCGGCCGAAGTTGGTCCAGATCGCGATCGTCCAGATGCCGATGACCAGGAGGAGCGCGCCGTCAGTCTTCTCGAGCTTCATGATCTGACTCTCTCATGACGATCGAGTCGCCCTCACGTGGGCGTAGGAGGCGGCGTACAGGATCACCATCGAGGTGTAGTGGATCCAGACGACCAGGATGAGCGCGATGCCGAAGGCTTGGAAAGCGGGCTGTCCCTGGGTGGCCTTGAGCAGCAGGGTGGAGGCCTGCTTGAGGATCTCGAAGCCGATCGCGCCGAGCACCGCCCCGATCCACAGGGGAGCCTTCGGGGTGTCCTTCTGGGGTGCAAGGTGGAACATCGCGAAGAAGAGCACCGTGTTGGCGGCGAGGCCGAGCACCAGGGTGAGGAGGACGATCAGCCAGCCGAAGCCTTCGTCGAGGCCGATCCAGTCCAGGACGTTGACCGAGAAGGTGCGTACGAGGCCGGTGAACGCGACCGCCACCAGCAGGATCAGGCCGAGCCCGATGAGTGCGACCAGGTCGCGGGTCTTGGCCGCCAGGAATCCCGGCTGTTCCTCCTCGGGCACCAGGAAGACCGCGTCGAGCGCCTTGCGCAGCCCGTCGATGAATCCGAGGCCGGCATAGAGCAGACCGATGACACCGATGAGCCCGACCGTGCTGGCCGCACTCTCGATATCGGAGATCTTCAGCTGTCCTGCGCCGTCGCCGACCAACCCGGGCAGGACATGGTCGATCGCCTCGACGAGGTCGCTCTCTGCTCCGGAGTAGAACTTGGCGATCTGACCCACGGCGAAGAACGCGAGCGCGAGGATCGGGAAGGTCGACAGGAAGCCGAAGTAGGTGATCGCGCCGGCCTGCTGGGCGGCACCCACCTCGCCGTAGTGCTCCTGCGTGCGAACCACCCGGTCCAGCTCCGGAAAACGCACCCGCAGCTCGGCGATCTTCGCCTTGACCTTCTCTTTGAGCATCCCGAGGTCCCCATCCGTCGTTCGTGGGCGGGCCCGAGCCCGCCTCAACCGGTCAGTGCTGCCCTCAGCGCGAACTCCCGCGTCGGACGCCAGCCATCGGTGTCGTCGTGGACATAGAGGTGGAACGCCTCGACCGACCACTCGCACTCGAAGTCGGCGAGCTCACCGAAAGCCTTGTCGAGGCTAGCGTCGGGAAGGTCGTGAGCGATCGTGACATGCGGGTGATAGGGAAACGTGAGCTTCTGGTCGAGCGGACCCTGCCGGACCGCATTGGCCAGCTGTTCACAGCCCGAGATGCCCTGCACCACTGCCACGAACACCACCGGCGAGACCGGCCGGAAGGTGCCGGTGCCTCGCAGGTGCACGCTGAACGGGGCGACCCGCGAGGCAGCGGACTCGAGATGGCCCTCGACGTCCGGCAGCAGGTCGTCGTGGATCTCCGTCGGTGGCACAAGAGTGATGTGCGTCGGGATCATGGTCGCCGTCGCGTCCCCGAGAGACGTCCGGTAGTCCTGGAGCTGGCTCGCCCACGGCTCCGGGATAGCGATGGCAACACCGATGGTGCGCATGCGCCGACCTTACTAGCCGAGCGGCGACGCGGGGGGCACAAGGCCAACCCGCTCGTAGACGTCGGCCAGAGTCTTGCGGGCGACCACGCCTGCCTTCTCCGCACCCTGCTGCAAGATGCCGTCGAGGTACGCCCGGTCCTCGAGGACCTCGAAGGTCTTCTCCCGGAACGGGGTGACGTAGTCGACGACGACCTCGGCGAGATCCTTCTTCAGGTCGCCGTAGCCCTTTCCTGCGTACTTGCCGACCAGGGTCTCGATCTCGGAGCCGGTCAGCGCGGAGTAGATCCGGAGCAGGTTGGAGACGCCCGGCTTGGCCTCCTCGTCGAAGCGGATCTCCATCTCCGAGTCGGTGACCGCCGAGCGGATCTTCTTCGCCGAGACCTTCGGGTCGTCGAGCATGTCGATCAGGCCGTTCGGGCTCGAGGCCGACTTCGACATCTTGATCGCCGGGTCCTGGAGGTCGTAGATCTTCGCGACCTCCTTGAGGATGTAGGGCTCGGGCAGCCGGAACGTCTTCTTGTAACGGCTGTTGAACCGCTGCGCGAGGTCGCGGGTCAGCTCGAGGTGCTGTCGCTGGTCCTCGCCGACCGGGACGTACGCCGGGCGGTAGAGCAGGATGTCGGCGGCCATCAGCATCGGGTAGGAGAAGAGGCCGACGGAGGCCGCGCCCTCACCACCCTTGGCGGACTTGTCCTTGAACTGGGTCATCCGCCGGGCCTCACCGAACGAGGTGATGCATTGCATCACCCAGCCGAGCTGGGCGTGCTCGGGAAGGTGTGACTGGACGAAGATCGCGGATCGCTCCGGGTCGACACCGGCGGCCAGGAGCTGGGCGGCGGCCCGCCGCGTACGCTCCCGGAGCACCTTCGGGTCCTGCTCGACCGTGATCGCGTGCAGGTCGGCGATGAAGAAGAACGGCTCGTGCTCCTCCTGCAGGCTCACCCACTGCCGGACCGCGCCGAGGTAGTTGCCGAGGTGGTAGGAGTCCGCCGTCGGCTGGATGCCGGAAAGGACCCTGGGCCTAGTCGTAGGAGCAGTGCTGCCGGTCATGTGCGCATTCTGTCAGCCACCCGCCGAAAGGCTCGAAATGGTGGGAGGAAGAGGATCGAGAACCGATCCGTACGAGCTGTGGACCCTGCCCGCGGCACCGATCTGCGTGCCGGCCATGGGCCTCGGCGCCCCCCGTGATCAACGTCGAGGACCGTGGTCGCCCGCGGTCTTCTTGAAGGCCGCGGGCAGGATCCGCATGCCCCATCAACGACGGATCCTCGATGGAGTTATCGAACAGGTGCATCCAATTTCTTACGAGTTTGTGGACCTCCTGAGAGGCTCTACTCAGCGCAGATTCGATGATGCGTCAACCGCCCGTTCCCGGCCTGACATGTGCCCCTGTTAGCCTGGTTGGTCGACCCGCGGATCCTCCCAGGGGTCCGCAGCCTCGGGCCAGCTGCCGAATCGGCCTCGAGGCCAGGCGACCCTCGAGGAGACTTGTGAACGACACGTCCGCTGCCAACGCACGCATGCTGCTAGCGACCGATCTGGACGGAACCTTCCTAGCCGGCGACCCCGAGGCGAAGGTCAAGCTGTACCAGACGCTGAGCCGCCGCGAGGACGTACTGCTGTCCTTCGTCACCGGTCGTGGGCTGGAGTCGGTGCTGCCGCTGCTCGCGGACCCGACCATCCCGACGCCCGACTTCATCATCTGCGATGTCGGCGCGACCATCGTGACCGGACACGACCTGCTCGCCGTCGAGCCCATCCAGCAGGAGATCGCCGCCAAGTGGCCGGGCGAGCTCACCGTGCTCGAGAAGATCGGCGACCGCCCCGGACTGGTCCGACAGAACGTGCCGCAGGACCGCCGGGTCTCCTACTTCTGCGACCCCGAGGCCGTCACCGACGACCTCGCACCGCTGGTCGCGGAGATCGGCTGCGACCTGCTCTACTCCGCCAGCCACTACCTCGACGTGTTGCCCGCCGGGATCAACAAGGGCTACACCGTCACCAAGCTCGTCGAGCACCTCGGCATCCCCAAGGACCGCGTGCTGGTCGCCGGGGACACCCTCAACGACCTGTCGATGTACGACATCGGGTTCCCGGGCGTCTGCGTCGGCGAGGCCGAGGACCTGCTGCTGGACGCGACCCGCGACAAGGAGCGTACGTTCCACGCCACCTCCCCCGGCACCGGCGGGATCCTGCAGGCGATCAGGCACTTCAACCTGCTCGACGACGAGCACATCTACGACCCGGAGAACGACGCCGACGACCCGGGGAAGTCCGACCTCGTGATGGTCTACCACCGGCTCCCCTATGACGAGGTGATCGAGGACGGAGAGGTCAAGCGCCGGCGCCCGAAGTCGCCCAACGGCATCATCCCGACGCTGCTCTCCTTCTTCACCGAGCGCACCGGGTCCTGGGTCGCCTGGTCCATCGACGACCCCAAGCGCGGCAAGTTCGCCACCCACACGGTCGTCGACCCCAAGCTCTACCCGGGCCTGGTGGCCTCCCGGCTGCCGCTGTCGAAGAAGGACGTCGACGTCTTCTACAAACGCTTCTCCAAGGAAGCGTTCTGGCCGCTGCTGCACACCTTCTGGGAACGCGCGAAGTTCAAGGAGGAGGACTGGAAGGTCTATTGCCGGGTCAACCGGGCCTTCGCCGAGCAGGCGGCGGCCGAGGTGGCGTACGGAGGCATCGTCTGGATCCACGACTACAACCTGTGGATGGTGCCGGCCTACCTACGGGAGATGCGGCCGGACGTGAAGATCGCGTTCCTGCACCACACCCACTTCCCCGGTGCGGACGTGTTCAACGTGGTGCCGTGGCGCCGCGAGATCATCGGCTCGCTGCTGCAGTGCGACTACATCTCGTTCCACATCCCCCGTCAGGTCGAGAACTTCGTCGACGTGGCCCGCGGCGTGGCGCCGGTCGAGGTCGTCGAGACGGAGGACTCGGCGCCTCGGTTCCGGACGTACGGCTTCGCTCTCGGTCTGGACACCATGCCCTCGGTGATCGACGTCGGTGGGCGCCGGGTGCACCTGGGCGCCAACCCGGTCAGCGTCGACACGACCCGGATCGAGCAGACGCTGGCCACCCCGGCGGTGCAGAGCTCGATCGCTCGGGTGGCGGACGAGTTCGAGGGCCAGCGGATCGCGCTGGCCGTATCCCGGCTCGACTACACCAAGGGCGTGCTGCAGCAGCTCGAGGCCTTCGAGCGGGCGCTGCTCCAGGACCCGTCGTTGCTGGGCGAGCTGTCGCTGGTGCTGGTGTGCGTGCCCGCGGCCGGCGAGATGACCGTCTACAAGACGCTGCAGAACCAGATCGAGCAGGCGGTCGGGCGGATCAACGGCCGGTTCTCGCGGATGGGCTGGATGCCGGTGCACTTCTACTTCCGGCCGATCCCGTTCGACGAGCTGCTGGCCTACTACGCCAACGCCGACATCATGTGGATCACCCCGCTGCGCGACGGCCTCAACCTGGTCGCGAAGGAGTACGCCGCGGTCCACGGTCTCCTCGGCACGAGCGGCACGCTGGTGCTCTCCGAGTTCGCCGGGGCGGCCGCCGAGCTGCGCGGCGCGGTGCTGACCAACCCCCACGACGTCTCCGACATGGTCCGGGTCTTCCTGCAGGCCGTCGACATGGACGAGGCCGAGGCCAAGGACCGGATGCGCGGGTTGTGGGACACCGTCCGCCACCACGACTCCAAGGCCTGGGCCGACGGATTCCTCGCGGCGGTCGAGGCCGCCACCGCCTCGGGTGACGACGAGGCGGCCCTCTAGAAGATCTCGCCGAGTCGGCGCGTTCTAACGCGCCGACTCGGCGTTCTCCTAGGCCCTACGCCGGTGGATGCTGGTGCTCCACAGCAGCACCACCATCCCGGCGGCGGCCAGGCCGGCGCCGACCAACGGCGCCTCGCGGACGCTCCAGACATCGAGGGCCAGGCCGCCGGCGAAGGCACCGAGGGCGTTGGCGATGTTGAGGCTCGCATGGTTCATCGCCGCGCCGAGGGTCACCGCGTCGTCGGCGACGTCCATCAGGCGCACCTGCAGGTTGATCACCAGCACCGACGCGATCGCGGTGGTCAGGAAGGCGACCGGCGCAAGCCACCACCCGGCCGGGGCGACCAGCCAGAAGAGGGTCAGCACCGCCACCATGCCGAGGCTGCTCGCGAGCAGCGATCCCATCACCGACCAGCGGGCCAGCTCGCCCGCGACCCAGGTGCCGACGACCATTCCGACGCCGAACGCGAACACGAACCACGGCACCGCTCCCTCGGCCAGGCCGGCGGTGTCGGTGACGATCGGGGAGATGTAGGAGTAGGCCGCGAACATGCCGCCGAACCCGATCGCGCCCGCGAGCATCGTCAGCCAGACCTGCTTGTTGGTGAAGAACCGGCCGGCCTCGCTGCGGCCGGTCGCGTTCGGGTCGCCCGGGAAGTGGGGCACCGAGAGCTGCACCAGCACCACGGTCAGCAGGGCGAGGCCTGCTGCGGCTGCGTACGGCGCCCGCCAGCCGGCGGTCTGACCGAGCCAGGTCGCGAACGGGACACCGATCACGTTGGCGACCGAGAGCCCGAGCATCACCAGGGCGACCGCCCGGCCGCGGTGCTTCGGCGCGGCCATCGACGTGGCGACGATGGTCGCGACACCGAAGTAGGCGCCGTGCGGGAGCCCGTCGAGGAACCTCGCGACCAGCAGCATGTGGAAGTCGACGGCGACCGCGCTGAGCACGTTGAACAGGGCGTACGCCGCCATCAGCGACAGCAGCAGCCCCTTGCGCGGAAGATGGGCGACGAAGAACGAGAGGATCGGTACGCCGACGACCACCCCGACCGCATAAGCGCTGATCAGGTGGCCGGCCGTCGAGGTTCCGACACCGACGCCCTCGGCGATCTCGGGCAGCACGCCCATGGTGACGAACTCGGTCGTACCGATCGCGAACCCGCCCATCGCGAGCGCGAGCACGGCGATGACGAACTGGACAGGGGTGACCGGTCTGACGGCGGTCTCGGCGGTGGCGGTATCGGTCACTACTGCCTAACCTTCGGCGATTTGTGGGCTATTCCGTGAATCGGTGTGACCCCGGTCCCGCCGCCCGAGCGATCCTGTCAACCATGGTTGACACGGCGAGATTGTCAACCTATATTGACAGCATGACGGATGCGAAGGATCTCGCCGAGTCGGCCGCGAGCGCCGACCCGAGCACGGGGTTGCGAGCCGCGCTCGCGCTGCGTCGCCTCGCCGACTCGCTGGAGCGGCTGCAGGTGGCGAACGCCCGCCGACAGGGATGGGCCTGGCAGGAGATCGCCGACGCGCTGGAGGTCAGCCGCCAGGCGGTCCACAAGAAGTACTCGAAGGAGATGTGATGTTCGAGAGATTCACCAAGTCGGCCCGCGATGCGGTGACCGCGGCCCAGACGTACGCCACCGAGCTCGGTCACGAGCGCATCGGCGACGACCACCTGCTGCTGGCGATCGGCTCCAGCGCCGGTTCGTCCGCTGCCCGGGCGCTCACCGAGGCCGGGGTCGAGGCGGGAGCGCTGCGGGCGGAGGTCGAGCGGGCCCATGGGCGTCTCGGCAACGACGACGCCGACGCGCTGTCGACGCTCGGGATCGACCTGGACGCGGTGCGCTCCAAGGTGGAGGAGGTCTTCGGCGCCGGCGCCCTGGACAGCGGGAAGCCGCGCCGCCGTCTCGGCGGGCACATCCCCTTCACCAAGGACGCGAAGAAGGTCCTCGAGCTCTCGCTGCGCGAGGCGATCCGGCTCGAGGACCGCTCGATCGGGACCGAGCACATCCTGCTCGGCGTCCTTCGCGCAGAAGGGGAAGGACATGCTGCCCTACAGGCCCTCGGCGTGGATGCTGCTGCGCTGCGCCGCACGCTCGAGCACGGCGAGGCCGCCTGACACCGAGGCGTCAGGCGGCCTGCCGAGCCGGAGGTCAGCCGGCGAGGTGGGACCAGGCCGGGGCGAGCTCGGCCCACGGACCCACCGCGGCGATCTCGCCGTCGACCATGACGACGACGCGGTCGGCCTGGGCGAGAGCGGCTCGCTTCGAGGTGGCTCCGATGACCGTCGTGTGCCGGTCGCGCAGCGCCCGCCAGAGCTCGATCTCGGTCGCGGCGTCCAGCGCCGAGGACACGTCGTCGGCCAGGAGCAGCTCGGTGTCGGCGGCCAGCGCTCGTGCGAGGGCGAGGCGCTGGACCTGCCCCCCGGAGAGCCGTACGCCACGGTGACCGACGATCGCGTCCGCGCCGCCCGCCTCCTTGACGTCGAGCTCGAGCCGCGCGTCGGCGACCGGGCTGTCGAAGGGTCGATCGTGGCCCAGGCGGATGTTGTCGGCGAAGGTGCCGGAGAGCACCCGTGGCACCTGGGCGACGTACGCCACCTGCCCCGGCCTCAGGAAGGACTGCGGGTCCTGGACCAGCTCGTCGTTCCACCGGATGGTGCCGGTGTGCTCGATGAGGCCGGCCAGCGACGCCAGCAGGGACGACTTGCCGGAGCCGACCTGCCCCACGAGCAGGACCAGCTCGCCGCGCGAGATCGTGAGCGAGACGTCGGAGACACCGATCGTGCCGTCGTCGTGGACCGCTGACAGGGCCGAGATCTCGAGGGAGTCGAGCGGCACCTGGTCGACCGGACCCGGATCCGGCGCTTCACCGGAGACCAGGTCGACGCCCGGCGGCAGGTCCATCAGGTCGCGACCACCGGCGAACCGGCTGGTCTCCTTCTGCCACGCACGCGTGCCCGGAGCCTCGGTGACGACCATTCCGGCCACCCGGCCGAACCAGTCGAAGCCCGAGACGGCGTTGGCCACCAGCAGCGCCGTGGCCAGACCCCAGCCGCCGCCGAAGTAGATCCCCCAGGCGGCCACGACGCCACACTGCACCATGAGCGCGGGCACCCCGTCGAGGAATGCCTGCACCCGGTGTTCCTTCACCGCTGCCTCGACCCGGCCGGAGTCGACGTGCTGCAGGTGGGCGTGGACCTGCGGGGTGGCCGCGGCCAGCTTCACGGTGCGTACGGACTCCAGCGCGGAGACCACCGCGCGACCGAACCGAGCGCGAGCGGCGGAGGAGGCCGTGGCGGAGCGGCCGGCGATCGGCCGGCCGACCGCGGAGGCCAGCGCCGAGGCGATCATGACGACCAGGAGCACGGCGCCCGCGAGCGCGGTGCCCGCCAGCAGGGCGGTGATCGTCGCGATGACCAGACCGTTGACGAAGTCGACCCAGCGGTCGGCGTAGCGGGCGTAGCGGTCCGCGTCCATCGAGCGAGCGACGACCTCACCCGGCGGCGTACGCGTCAGCCGGTGCTGGCGGGTCTGGCCGTAGAGCACAGCCATCCGGGCCCGCAGCATGACCTCGATCCACCAGCGCGGGTAGCGGTAGAAGGCGTCGGCGAGCATCAGCGGCGCGGCCAGCAGGCTGACTACGAGCAGCACCGACATCACCGTCGGCCTGCCGCCGTCCTGCAGCGACTCGACGATCCGGCCCCACAGGAGCCCGGTGAAGGCACCCTGCGCACCGGTCATCGAGGCGAACAGGAAGAGCAGCGCACCCGCGACACCCCACTCGGGGCGCAGGAACAGGGCGTGCAGGATCCCCCGGGCGAGAGTCGGCCCGGTGCCGACCTCGGGGACGTCCGGCGGAGCGCCCGAGCGACGCTTGCCGCCCACGTTGCCCTCCGCGACATGATCGAGGGTGGAGTGGTCGATGGCCAACGATCGGTCCAGCGCGTCCGGCGACGGCGAGTCGTGGTGATCGGTGCGGCTGGCCTCCAGCAGGTCGCGGAACGGCCCGGGCGCGGTCGCCAGCGAGGCCCTCAGGCCGTGCTGGATCACCCGGCCGTGGTCGAGCACGGCCACATGAGGAGCGCGCTCGATGGTGGAGAGCCGGTGGGCGATCAGGATGCCCGTGCGCCCGGTCAGCAGCCGGTCGGCGGCCGCGACCACCCGGCGCTCGGTGAGCGGGTCCATCCGCGCGGTCGCCTCGTCGAGCACGACCACGCGCACGTCGCGCACCAGCAGCCGCGCGAAGGCGACCAACTGCTCCTCCCCCGCCGACAACGAGGTGCCGCCGGGGCCGAGCAGGGTGTCGAGCCCGTCAGGGAGACCCCCGACCCACTCGGAGAGCCCGAGCCGGGCCACCGCCCGCTCGATGTCCTCGCGCGGACGCTCGTCGTCGAAGAGCGCGATGTTCTCCGCGAGCGTGCCGGCCAGGATCTCGGTGCGCTGTGTCACCACTCCCACGGAGGCGCGCAGCTGCTGCAGGTCGAGGTCGCGTACGTCCACGTCACCCAGGAACACCGAGCCGCGCGGCGGCTCGACCGCCCGGGAGAGCAGCGAGGCGAGCGTCGACTTGCCCGAGCCGGTGCGGCCCACCAGGGCGATGGTGTCGCCGGCCGGCACCGTGAGCGAGATGCCCTGGAGGGCGAAGGTGCCCTCGGCGTAGGAGAAGGTCAGGTCGCGCAGGTCGACCTCCAGCGCTCCCCCGTCGGGCACGGGCGCGCCGCCTTCGGGCTCCGGCTCGGAACCCATCATCTGACGCAGCCGGATGACCGCGCCGAGGCCGGCCTGAATGTCAGGCAGGTGGTTGGCGAGCATCGCGATCTGGCCCACGAACGTGCTCGTGACCAGGAACAACGTCACCAGCGCGCTGATCCCGAGGCGGTCGGTCGCGGCGAGCGCCACTCCGGCCAGGCCGATGCCGGCCAGCAGCGAGTGGAGCAGCACCCCGGCGCGACGACCGACCTTGGCCTCGACCGTGACGACCGCACGGAACTTCTCGTGGACCGTCGCCGACAGTCTCGCCACCCGGGCGACCACGTGGTCCTGGCCCAGGCTCGTACGCAGGTCGTCACGCCCCGCGATGCCCTCCTCGAGCACGGCGGCATGGTCGGTCCAGGACGCCTCCTCGATGACCTTGAGCTCGGAGATCTTGCCCAGCAGCCGACGGATGACGAACCAGGTCACCACGGCGAGCAGCGGGAACAGGATCGCCGCCGGCCACCAGGTGAAGCTGGCCACGATCCACATCGGCAGCGCCGCGAAGACCGAGCGGAAGAGCATCCACAGCTGCCAGCGCAGCAGGTTGCCGACCTCGTGGGAGTCGTCGTCGACCCGGTCGAGGATCTCGCCGACGGCCTGCTCGCTCAGCTCCGAGAGCGGCTGTCGCATGGCAGCCTGGAGCACGTCCTCGCGCAGCTTGCCCTCGACCCGGTCGGAGACCCCGACCCAGGCGATCTTCGCGGTCGAGTCGACCAGCGAGGCGCCGATCACGCACAGCGCCAGCCAGCCGACCAGGCTCGCGGTCGGGTTCTCTGCCAGCCGTCCGGCCACGACGGTGCCGATCGACTGACCCACCATGGCGACCGCCAGCGCGATCAGCGCCGCGACCGTGACCGGCCCCTTCAGGCGTCGCCAGTCGACCTGCCGGCTCGGGTCGGCAGGGTCGGCGGGGACTCCGAGAGCCTTGCCTGAGGTGGGCGCGGGCGGAGTCGAGAGGGTCGCAGTCATCAGAAGATCACGGTATGCGCGACCACCGACACCCACCTAAAGGTTTTCCGCCCTCACCCGGCCACAAACACGATGCTGACCTGCACCTATAGGAATCAGAAGAAAGATCTGGAGACCAAGGTCACGTACGCCGGGAAGGTGTCCTGACACAGGACGACGGCCCGGCACGAGTCCGTGCCGGGCCGTCGCAAGGGGTCGACTAGAGAGAGTCGATCGCCTCGTTGAGCGTCGTGGACGGACGCATCACGGCGGTGACCTTCTCGGGGTTGGGCAGGTAGTAGCCGCCGATGTCGGCGGGCTTGCCCTGGACCGCGAGGAGCTCCTCGACGATCTTGGCCTCGTTGGCGGCGAGGGTCTCGGCGAGACCCTTGAACGCGGCCGCGAGCTCGGTGTCCTCGGTCTGCGCGGCGAGCTCCTGGGCCCAGTAGAGGCCGAGGTAGAAGTGGGAGCCGCGGTTGTCCGTGGTGCCGAGCTTGCGACCCGGCGAGCGGTCGTTCTCGAGGAACGTCGCGGTCGCCCGGTCGAGCGCCGCCGCGAGCACCTTCGCGGAAGGAGCCGAGGCCTGCTCGGCGTACTTCTCGAACGCAGGCACCAGCGCGAAGAACTCACCCAGCGAGTCCCAGCGGAGGTAGTCCTCCTCGACCAGCTGCTGCACGTGCTTCGGGGCCGAGCCGCCCGCACCGGTCTCGAACAGACCGCCACCGGCGATCAGCGGGACGATGGAGAGCATCTTCGCCGACGTACCGACCTCGAGGATCGGGAACAGGTCGGTGTTGTAGTCACGCAGCACGTTGCCGGTGACCGAGATGGTGTCCTCACCGTTGCGCAGGCGCTCGAGGGAGTACGCGGTGGCGAGCTCGGGCGAGAGGATCTTGATGTCCGCGCCCTCGGTGTCGCCGACGATGGACGAGTCGGCGAGGTACTTGGTGACCTTGGCGATCAGCGAGGCGTCGTGGGCGCGCGACTCGTCGAGCCAGAAGATGGCCGGGGTCTTGGAGTCGCGGGCCCGGCTGACGGCGAGCTTGACCCAGTCGCGGACCGGGATGTCCTTGGTCTGGCAGGCACGCCAGATGTCGCCGACCTCGACGTCGTGCTCGATGAGCACGTCGCCGGCCTTGTTGAGCACCCGCACGGTGCCGGCGGCCGAGATCTCGAAGGTCTTGTCGTGGGAGCCGTACTCCTCGGCCTTCTGCGCCATCAGACCCACGTTGGGGACGGTGCCGATCGTGGCCGGGTCGAGCGGGCCGTTCTTCTTCACGTCGTCGATGACGGTCTGGTAGACCCCGGCGTAGGAGGAGTCCGGAATCACCGCGAGGGTGTCGTCCTCGCCGCCGTCGACGCCCCACAGCTTGCCGCCGTTGCGGACCAGGGCCGGGATCGAGGCGTCGATGATGACGTCGGAGGGGACGTGCAGGTTGGTGATGCCCTTGTCGGAGTTGACGTAGGACAGGCGCGGGCCCTCGGCGATGGCAGTCGCGATGGCCTTCTCGATCTCGGCGCCCTTCTCCAGGCCGGAGAGGCCCGACAGGATCGCGCCGAGGCCGTCGTTGGCGGACAGGCCGGCGGCCTGGAGGTCGGCGCCGTACTTCTCGAAGACGTCCTTGAAGTAGGCCTTCACGACGTGGCCGAAGATGATCGGGTCGGAGACCTTCATCATCGTCGCCTTCAGGTGCAGCGAGAAGAGCACGTCGTCGGCCTTGGCCTTGGCGAGCGCGTTCTCGAGGAAGGCGTGCAGGTTGGCGACGGACATGTACGTCGCGTCGACGATCTCGCCCTCGAGCACCGGCAGTTCGGCGAGCAGCGTCACCGTCTCGCCGTCGGCCTTCTCGAGCACGATGGAGAGCGTGTCGTCGGCCGGGATGGTCACGGACTTCTCGTTGGACTTGAAGTCGCGCGCACCCATCGTGGCGACGGTCGTCTTGGAGTCGTCGGAGAACGGCTTGTTGGTGTGCGGGTGGGCCTTGGCGTACGCCTTGACCGAGCCCGGCGCGCGCCGGTCGGAGTTGCCCTCACGCAGGACCGGGTTCACCGCGGAGCCCTTGACCTTGTCGTACTTGGCCCGGATCTCCTCCTCCTCGGGCGTGCTGGGCGCCTCGGGGTAGTCGGGGATCTGGTAGCCCTGGGTCTGCAGCTCCTTGATCGCGGCCTTGAGCTGCGGGATGGAGGCGGAGATGTTGGGCAGCTTGACGATGTTGGCTTCCGGCGTCTTCGCCAGCTCACCGAGCTCACCGAGCGCGTCGTCGGCCAGGCCGAACTGGGCCAGGATGCGCGAGGCCACGGAGATGTCACGCGTCTCGACCTCGACCCCCGCCTTGGCCGCGTAGGCCGAGACGATCGGAAGGAAGGAGTACGTCGCCAGCAGCGGCGCCTCGTCGGTGTGGGTGTAGATGATTCGTGCGGCCATTGCTGTGGCTACTCCTGACGAAACGAAAGTGTCTTGACATCAAGATAACAGAGAGGGTGGCGTAACGCCGCCCCGCCCCACCTAAGCACCACGATGTGCCGTCGCAAAAGAGTTACTGTGTGTCAACACCTCATGTTGTTCAGGTGACTGCTGATACCTGAGTGCTTCTCGGGTGTCGATGGGTCTGACCGACGTCAACAGACATTGAAGGGTTTAGGGGACATGACTGAGGAATCATTGTCGGCGGCGGAGCCGACCTTCATCCAGAAACTCGCAGCCGAGGTCATCGGGACATTCATTCTGGTGTTCCTCGGGTGCGGCTCGGTCGTCGCGATCATCGCCGGCGCCACCCACGCCGGACCGAGGAACGCCCTCTGGGGCCTCGAGGTCGCCGCTGTCGGCCTGGCCTTCGGCATCGCCGTCGTGATCGGCGCCTACACCTTCGGCCGCATCTCCGGTGGCCACTTCAACCCGGCCGTGACTCTCGGCGTGGCCTCGGCCGGCCGGATCAGCTGGAAGGACGCGGGCGCCTACATCGGCGCACAGTTCGTCGGCGCGACGCTCGGTGCGCTCGTGCTGTTCCTCGTCGCACTCTCTTCCGGCTACAACTCGTGGAGCGACGGCGGCCTCGCAGCCAACGCCTGGGGTGACGGAGCCGGAACCGGGCTCATCGGCGCGATTCTCGCCGAGCTCGTCCTCACGTTCATCTTCGTCTTCGTCATCCTCGGTGTCACCGACAAGCGGGCGGGGACCAACGCCACCGCGGCGCCGCTGGCCATCGGTTTCTCGCTCGCCGCGATCCACTTCGTCGGCATCCCGTTGACCGGCACCTCGGTCAACCCCGCCCGGTCGTTCGGACCAGCCCTCTTCTCCGGCACCGACGCACTGGTCGACCTCCCGGTCTTCCTGATCATCCCCGCGGTCGGCGGTGCCCTGGCCGGGTTCGTCTACCCGCTGCTCTTCAACAAGGACGGCTCCGAGATCCCGGGCGCAGGACTCGCCTTCGGCGGCGACAACCTGACCCCTGCCCCCAGCTTCCAGTCGTGGGACTCCCAGGCGGCCGCCCCCGCGGCACCCGCAGCTGCCGCCACCCCGCCCGCACCGGCAGCGCCCGCCGCACCGGCCGCGGACCCCGCACCGGCAGCTCCCGAGACCAGCGACCGCACCATCGTCTCCGGCGGCGCCGGCAACGGTGGCCAGCCGGCCTGGCAGCAGCCGACCCAGACCACCGAGGGCGACCTCCCGGTCTACGAGCAGGACGGCTGGCGCTGGGACTACGCCAAGCAGGAATGGGTCCCGATCGAGCAGTAGTCTCGAGAAGCACGAAGGCCGCCCCTCGGGGCGGCCTTCGTCCTATTTGTTACGTCTTCATTCTCCGGGAACGGTCACCGCGAGGATCCACAGCGCACCCGCGGTCAGCGCCAGCAGGGCCACGTCGAACCAGCGGTTGCGCACCGCCAGCATCCCGGCATCCTTCGTACGCAGCACCGCCCGCCCCAACGACGCGGACCCCACCCCGGCGGCGAGGACGATGATCCCCACCCGCCAGTGGCCGAAGCCGACCAGCCCGAGACCGACGATCGCCGCCGTCAGCACCCCGAGGTAGACGAACCCGCCGATGGTCGAGGGGAAGCCGCGTACGTCTTGGAGGTCCGTCTTCTCGTGCTCAGGAGCAACCGCCGCCGGTGCGGGAGCCTGCGGCGTGGGGGTGAGCGGCGGGTGGACGGACACGATGTCAGAGCCTTTCGAGAGCCTTCTCAGCGCTGAGGACGATATTGGAGAGCAGCATGGCGCGTGTCATCGGACCCACCCCACCCGGGTTCGGCGACACCCAGCCAGCTACGTCCCACACGTCCTCGGCGAGGTCTCCTGCGATCTTACCGTCGACGCGGGAGACACCGACGTCCAACAGGGCCGCGCCCGGCTTGACCATGTCCTTGGTGATGATCCCGGGCACGCCGGCGGCAGCCACCACGATGTCGGCGTTGCGGGTGTGGGCGGCCAGGTCGCGGGTGCCGGTGTGGCACAGAGTGACCGTGGCGTTCTCCGAGCGGCGGGTGAGCAGCAGGCCCAGCGGACGCCCGACGGTCAGCCCACGGCCGACCACGACGACCTCGGCGCCCTTGATCTCGACCCCGTGCCGCCGCAGCAGCTCGATGCAGCCCACCGGGGTGCACGGCAGCGGCCCGTCCTCACCGAGGACCAGCTTGCCGAGGTTGTAGGGGTGGAGGCCGTCGACGTCCTTGTCCGGAGCGACCCGGGAGAGCAGCGCGAACTCGTCCAGGCCGGTCGGCTGCTGGATGAGGAAGCCGGTGACGGCCGGATCCGCGTTGAGCTCGTCGATGACCTTCTCGACCTCCGCCTGGGTGGCCGTGGCGGGCAGGTCGACACGGGTCGAGGCGACACCGATCTCGGCTGCGTCCTTGTGCTTGGCGTTGACGTACCAGTGCGAGCCGGGGTCGTCGCCGACCAGGACGGTGCCGATGCCCGGGGTGATGCCCTGGGCCTTCAGCTTCTCGACCCGCTCTGCGAGCTCGGCCTTGATCGCCTTCAGCGTCGCGGTGCCGTCCAGCTTCTGTGCTGTCACGATGTCAATCCTGTCACTCGGTCTTCAAAGAATTTCGTACGCTGCGGTGTGGCGCGTCGTTTCGCGCTCGCTTCCGCGCCGGTTTGTCCAGCAGTCCGACTTACGCCGGGCTTTCGCCGACGCGGCGCAAAGGTCCCTCCCCCGCTTCGCTCCTCCGGGACATTTGCGCCGAGTCGGCGCTTAGCGCGCTGCGCGCGCTAGTGCGCGAAGTGGCGGGTTCCGGTGAAGTACATCGTCACCCCGGCTGCCTCGCAGGCCTTGATGGTGAGCTCGTCGCGGATGGAGCCGCCGGGCTGGACGATCGCCTTGACGCCGGCGTCGAGCAGGATCTGCGGGCCGTCCTCGAAGGGGAAGAAGGCGTCGGAGGCGGCGACGGCGCCGCGGGCACGCTCGGAGCCCTCGGCGAGGGTGTTCGCACGCTCGACGGCCAGGCGGCAGGAGTCGACGCGGTTGACCTGGCCCATGCCGATGCCGACCGAGGCACCGTCGGAGGCCAGCAGGATCGCGTTGGACTTGGCCGAGCGGCAGGCCTTCCAGGCGAAGGCCAGGTCGGCGAGGGTGGCCTCGTCGGCGGCCTCGCCCGTGGCCAGCGTCCACGAAGCCGGGTCGTCGCCCTCGGCGTCGACGTGGTCGACCTGCTGCATCAGCAGGCCACCGGAGATCGGGCGGGTCTCGACCGGGGCACGCTCGTCGGCGGGTGCGACCAGGATGCGGATGTTCTTCTTGCCCTGCAGGATCTCGACCGCACCGTCCTCGTAGCCCGGCGCCACGATGACCTCGGTGAACACCTCAGCGACCTGCTGGGCCATCTCGACCGTCACCGGCCGGTTGGAGGCGATCACGCCACCGAAGGCGGAGACCGGGTCGCAGGCGTGGGCGCGCCGGTGGGCCTCGGCGATGTCGGCACCGACGGCCAGGCCGCACGGGTTGGCGTGCTTGATGATCGCCACCGCGGGCTCGGCGAAGTCGTTGGCAGCGCGCCGGGCGGCATCGGTGTCGGTGTAGTTGTTGTAGGACATCTCCTTGCCGTGCAGCTGCTCGGCACGGGCGAGCCCGGCGGGGCCGAACCCGTTGAGGTAGAGAGCGGCCTTCTGGTGCGGGTTCTCGCCGTAGCGCAGCACGGTCGCCTTCTCGTACGTCCCACCGACCCACGCCGGGAAGCCGGTGCCGTCGGTGCTGTCGGTGAGCACGGAGCCCATCCAGGAGGCGACCTGGACGTCGTACGTCGCGGTGTGGACGAACGCCTTGGCCGCCAGCGCCTTGCGCTCCTCGTAGGTGAAGCCCTCGCCCCGCGCGGCCTCAAGAGCCTTCGCGTAGTCGGCACCGTCGGTAACGATCGCGACGGACGGGTGGTTCTTCGCGGCGGCGCGAACCATGGACGGGCCACCGATGTCGATCTTCTCGATGCAGTCGTCGATGCCGGCGCCGGAGGCGACGGTCTCGGCGAACGGGTAGAGGTTCACCACGACCAGGTCGAACGGCTCCACCTCGAGCTCCTTGAGCTGCTCGACGTGGGACTCGAGGCGGCGGTCGGCGAGGATGCCGGCGTGCACGCGCGGGTGGAGCGTCTTCACCCGGCCGTCGAGGCACTCGGGGAAGCCGGTCAGGTCCTCGACCTTGGTCACCGGCAGGCCGAGCTTCTCGATCAGTGCTGCCGAGCCGCCGGTCGAGACGAGCTCGACACCAGCGTCGTGGAGCCCGCGGACCAGGTCTTCGAGACCGGTCTTGTCGTAGACGGACACCAAGGCCCGCTTGATGGTGATCTGATCGAGCACAGCAATCTCCTCATCGGTCAACGATTTCGATGAGGGCACCCAGGCGGTCGATGCCGTCTCTCACACTCCCCGGTGGTCCCCCACCTGCGCCAGTCGTGTGCTCGTCACTCTAACCGCTCAGGCAGGTCCGAATCGAACTCGCCTGCCGTCGACGGTGTAGCCCTCACGGGCGATCCGTCCGACGTTCTCGACGAGCATCGAACGCTCCACGACCTTGATCCGCTCGTGCAGCGTCTCCTCGGTGTCGTCGTCCTTCACCGGCACCGTCACCTGCGCCATGATCATCCCGGTGTCGACCCCTGCGTCGACGACGAACAGCGTCGCCCCGGTCACCTTCACGCCGTACTCCAGCGCGTCCCGCGCCCCGTGCATCCCCGGGAAGGACGGCAGCAGCGCCGGATGCGTGTTGAGCGTCTTCCCCCCGAACCGGTCCAGGAACGCCTCCCCCACCAGCTTCATGAACCCGGCAGAGACGACCAGATCAGGCTCGTACGCAGCCACCGACTCCGCCAGCGCCGCATCCCACTCCTCGCGCGACCCGAAGTCCTTGACCCGGTGCACGAACGTCGGGATCCCGGCGTCGCTCGCCCGGGTCAGCCCCTGGATCCCGTCGCGGTCGGCCCCGACCGCGACCACCTCCGCCCCGAACTCCGGCGACGCGCAGGCGTCCAGCAGGGCCTGGAGGTTGGTGCCCGACCCGGACACGAGGACGACAAGACGAAGAGCCACGCCGTCACTGTAGAGCAGCACCAGGCTCGCGCCTGCGCCCAGTGAGCACCACCGGGCCCCCACCCGCACGAATCACTCGTCGGCGGGGAGCGTACGCCGGTGCCACCAGGTCATCGTGAGCCCGGCGAGGAGACCGGCGAGGCCGAAGAAGGCGATGGCGTTGACGAGCACCTGCCCGGCGTACGGCCCGACGTCGGCCATCCGGCCGGGGCCGACGGATCCGCCGGCGACGCCGGAAAGAATGGCGAGGAGCAGGCCGGCGACGACGCCGGCGCTGACGCCGCGGAGGGCGCCCTCGGACCAGCGCAGGGTGGGCCGGACCCGGCTGACCCGACAGACGGCCCAGAAGGCGGTGAGCGGGCCGAGCGCCATCACCGCGGCGACCCAGGCGGGCGGGGCGCCGTTGTCGGGCAGGGCGGCGAGCATCGGGAACATCGGCAGCGGGCCGAGGGTGACCGCCGTCGGGGTGACGGTGGTGCCGACACCGACCGTGAAGCCCGGGCCCAGGGCGTACGCACTGGAGAAGAGCACGGCGTTGGGGAGCACGAAGACGGCGAGCAGCGAGTAGAGGATGATCCCGCCGACGTCGAGGTGGAGCTGGGAGACGACGTTGACCGACGTGGTGAAGTCGGTGAAGAGGGCCGCGAAGAACACCAGGGTGCTGACCGCGAACCACCAGACCAGGATCGACCTGACCATCACGAGTACGTCCACGGCGGCGCGTGGCAGCAGCGTGATCCACAGCGCCGCGCGGCCGGAGCCGACCGCGATCGCGGGCAGGGCCACGACCACGCAGAGCCCGACCGACCAGGCGAAGACGCCGGCGATGCTCGGAGCCGTGACTGGGGTGCCGGCGACGAGCGCCGTCACGATCGCGGTCACCGTGTAGCCGAACGTGAACAGCCCGGCGACGACCGGGACGGTCAGGTCGCGCTCGCCGTCGGCGAGGGCGTTGGCGTCAGGGCCGTGCAGCGAGACCGCGTCACCTACCCGGACGCCGACCTGCCACAGAACCCAGGCGAGGACGAGGGTCAGCCCGAGCGGGACGACGGTGACCGCGACCCCGGAGACGACGACGCCCGAACCGTGACCGAGCAGCCACCCGATCGCGGCGACACGCAGGGCGTCCGAGGGTTCGCCGTGGGCGCCCATGTCGCTGATGAACCAGCCGAGGATGCCGATCGCCAGGCACACGATCAGCGTGGCTGCGGCCGTGCCGATGCCGCCGAGCAGGGCGACCGCGACCAGCGGGCGGCGATGGCGGAGATCATGGAGATCATCCGCGGAGAGCCCGCGGTCAGGGGTGCGAGGAGGCAGGAGCGAGGACATCGCGTCTCATCCTCCCAACCCCGGCACCCTCGATCTCGGCGACGCGCCGCCAGGAGCGGTCCCCGGCTTGGTCACAGCGGTTGATACCCGCCTGTGCATCTGCGGGTATTGCCGTTCATTCGACCGAATCACCTACAGTTGACCGCTGACATGGGCATGACCACGGCAGACCACGAGACCTTCGAGGCGTTCTATCAGGACGTCCGTGGGCGCCTCCTTCTCCAAACCTGGTCGCTGACCGGGGATCTGGAGGCCGCCAAGGCTGCCGTGCGCGGCGCGCTGGTCATCACCTGGCACCACTGGCGCAAGGTGAAGCCGATGGACGACTTCGAGCGCGAGGACTGGGTGCGCCCGATCGCCTGGTCCAAGGCGATCCGCAACCACTCGGTGCCCCTGCTCCACCGCGACCAGACGATCGCGCCGGAGGCGCGCCACACCCTCTCCGCGCTGCGCGGCCTGCCGCTCCACGACCGCAAGGTCTTCCTGCTCGGCCACCTGACCAGCGTCGACCTGGCTCAGCTGGCCCGTGAGGTCGGCACCCCGATCAGCCGCACCGAGACCGACCTACAGGCCGCCAACGCCGCCATCTGTGCCGAGCTCGGGATCGCTCCGGAGCAGCTGCAGTCGATCTTCGACCCGCTCGTCGACGTGCTCACCGAGCAGCCCTGGCCGAAGACCTCGACGATCACCACCGCCGGCGCCGTGCGCCGCCGGGTGCACACCACCATCGGCGCCGCCGCGGCCATCGCCGCCCTGGTCGGCACCGGCTTCTTCGTCACTCAGGGCGCCGAGACCGCGCCGCGGCTCAACACGCTCTCGATGCAGTCGGCGGCCGAGGAGTTCGAGGTCGAGCCCAGCCAGATCCCCGGCAAGAAGCTGACCGCCAAGGACCTGATGACCGAGGAGGAGGTCGCGAAGATCTACGGCGGCACCTGGGCCGTGGACATCTCCTCCGACAACCTCGAGGGCACCGGCCTCACCATTCCCTGCCAGGCCGACACCTCGGCCGACAAGCGGCCGGTGGCGAGCCTGGCGCGCACCTTCACCGCCAAGGCGAAGGCGACCACCGCCGGCACCACGATCGAGTCATCGGTCGACGCGACGGCTGCGGCTGCGGCGTACAAGAAGATGCAGGGGTGGTACGCAGCGTGCGCCGAGCCCCGCTACCAGCTGATGGTCACCGAGACGGTCGAGGGCATCGGAGACCAGGCGACCCTGTTCACCTACCGCGACTGGGAGAACAACCGGGCGGTCACCTACGGCGTCGCACGCACCGGCAGGCACACCGCCGCGGTGACCGTGAAGACCGAGGGCAAGTCCAGCACGACCGCGGCCAGGACCTCGACGATGCTCGGCACCGCCGTCCACAACCTCTGCTCGATGCCGGGTGCGGGCGCGTGCGTGGAGACCAAGCGTCCGCAGGCGACGGTGGTCCCGCTCGCCACCGGCAAGGCACCGGGGCTGATCAACGAGACCGACCTGCCGCCGGTCAGCACCATCGGTGACCCCTGGGAGGGCACCGAGGCGAAGGCGGCCAAGACCAACCCGGCCCAGACCCGCTGCGACAGCACCGAGTTCAACGCCAAGGGCATGACCGGCGCCCAGACGCGTTCCTTCGTGATCCCCGAGACGAAGAAGAAGCTCGCGCCGATCTTCGGTCTCACCGAGACGGTCGGCAAGTTCGGCTCCGCCAAGGAGGCGCAGGCCTTCAACGTCGCGATCAAGGGCCGGCTGGACAAGTGCAGCGACAAGCAGCTCGGTAGCCACGTCACCCAGCTCGCGACCGAGTCCATCAAGGACGGCGCGATCACGGTGTGGGACATCCGGGTCGAGCTCGAGAACTCCTCGATCTACTACCGGATGGCCGCGATCCGGCGCGGCGCCAACGTCGCCCAGATGAGCTTCGTGCCCGACGGCGACGCCGACATCAGCAACTCCGACTTCGTCGCGCTCACCAAACGCGCTGCGTACCGGCTCGACTATCTCTGAGTCCCTCTTCAGAAGACTTGTCCCTCCGGATGCAACCGGACCTGCCTCCCATGCATCTGAACCTCTGAGGCTGGCGCAGGGCCAGATCGGGGTCCGGCCGGTCCGGGGAGGCAAGCGATGGACGAGGACGAGTTCGACGTGTTCTACAACGCGTCCTACCGCCGCGTGTGCGCGCAGGTGTACGCCATGATCGGCGACTCCGACGAGGCCGCCGAATGTGTCCAGGAGGCCTTCGCCCGCGCCTGGGCGCACCGACGGAAGATGTCCTCGGTCGACTACCCCGAAGCCTGGGTCCGCACCACCGCCTACCGCCTCGCGGTGGGCCGCTGGCGCAGAAAGAAGTACGCCGGCCGCGTCACCGACAGAGCCGTCGGCGTCCGCACCGAGATGCCCGCCGTCGACGAGACCCACGTCGCTCTCGTCGACGCCCTCAAGCAGCTTCCCGAGGCCCAGCGTCAAGCGATCGTCCTGCATCACATCGCCGACCTGCCCGTCCACCAGGTGGCCGCGGAGGTCGGCGTACCGACCGGAACCATCAAGGCCCGCCTCTCCCGCGGGCGCACCGCGCTGGCAGCGCTGCTGGCCGACGAAGCGCCCGGCACCGCACTGGAAGGAGGCGTGCGATGAGTGACCCGATCTCCCGCCTGGACCGGTTCCGCGCGAACACCCCTGGAGCACCGATGAAGTCCGCAGCCGAGGTACGCCGCCGGGGTGACCAGATCCGCCGCCGCCAGCGCACCCTCGTCACCGCCGGAGCCGTGGCCCTGGCCGCGGTCGTCGCCGGACCGATCATCTTCCTCTCCGCCGGATTCGGCGACAAGGCCATCGATCCTGCGCCGGCGCCCAGCGAGACTCCGAGCACGGTCGCCCCCAGTGCCTCGGCCTCGGCCTCCGCGCCGGCGTCGGACCTCACCCGCGCAGCCCTTCCGATCGCGGCAGACCTGGTCGCGGACGAGCCGTTCCCGGCCTGGGTCGAGGAGCGGACCTATGACGGTGAGGGACGGGGCGACCACAACGAGTGCCTCACCGCGTCTCTGAGCGACGCGGGTGCGCTGGCGAGCGTGCGCCGTGACTTCGTCCCCCGGCCCGGGGACGAGCTGTCGGACTCGGCCGGGACACTGAAGGCCGTCGTCGCCGAGTTCGACTCGCCCGAGGCGGCCGAGAAGGCGGGCGGCGAGCTCGCCGAGGCAGCGGCCACGTGCCGCGGCGTGGATGCCCCTGAGACCGCGGGCTCGCTCCCCGTCGAAGGTGGCGTCGTCTCCGCCGGGGAGATCGACGTGGTGACGTACCAGCCCGACGACCCGGACATGAACGCGGTCTGGGAGATCGCGACTGCCGTCGTCTCCGCCGACGACCGCGTCCTGGTGATGACCCGGAAGCGTGGCGTGCAGAGCTACGTCTCGCCGACCGACCTGCAGACCTCGGCCGTCAACGCCGCCCACCGGATGGTCGGCGCGAAGAGTCCGGTCGAGCCGTCCTCGAATCCGCCGGCCTCCTCACCGGCGACCAGCAAGGCCCCGGAGCCGACCCTGTCCGCGCGCAACCTGCTCACCGGCGAGGACGCGATCTACCCCAACGGAGGAGCGCTGGACTGGGTCGAGAGCTCCGGCTCGACGACCACCGGCGAGGCCACCCCCGCGGGCAACGCCTGCTGGCAGGGCTCCATGAAGGCCCGCGGAGCGATCGCCACCATGCAGCGGAACTTCGGCCTGGAGACCTCCGAAGGCGGTGACCCCGACGCCGACGCCTATCTCAACGAGACGATCGCCGAGTTCCCGTCCAACGAGGAGGCCCAGGCGGCGTACGAGGACGTGCTCACCTGGTTCGACGGCTGCAGCCCCGAAGGCTCGGACAGCTTCAAGCCCAACCCGTTCGGCGACGTGCCGATGTCGGCGCCGGCCGAGGGCGTCGCAGGGTACTCCATCTACGGCCCGATCACGGCCGCTCCCGGGACGCAGTACGACCCCGCCGGCCGCGAGGAGGACGGGTGGTTCCTGGAGATGGGCGTCGTCCTCAGCGGCACCCGGATCGCCGTCCTCAGCCACCTCGTCAGCGGGCAGGACTACACCTGGCCGGCCGAGGATGGCGGCACCCCGGTGCAGCAGATGCTCCCCGCCGCGGCCGATCGGCTCTCGTCCAGATGACCGGATATGCAACCCATGTGGACGCTCGCACGTATCAATCCGCGACACTGACGCTCCTGCAAGGGTCGGGGAAAGCCAGCCGGGGAGGCAAGACGATGGACGAGGACGAGTTCGACGCGCTGTACAACGCGTCCTACCGCCGCTTGTGTGCTCAGCTGTACGCCATGATCGGCGACTTCGACGAGGCAGCGGAGTGCGTCCAGGAGGCGTTCGCCCGCGCCTGGGCGCACCGGCGCAAGATGTCCTCGGTCGACTACCCCGAAGCCTGGGTCCGCACCACCGCCTACCGCCTCGCCGTGGGCCGCTGGCGCCGGAAGAAGTACGCAGGCCGTGCCGCCGACAGGGCCGTCGGCGCCCGCACGGAGATGCCGGCCGTGGACGAGTCCCATGTGGCGCTCGTCGCGGCGCTGAAGCAGCTTCCCGAGGCGCAGCGCCAGGCCATCGTCCTGCACCACATCGCCGATCTGCCGGTCCATCAGGTGGCCGCCGAGGTCGGCGCGCCCACCGGCACCATCAAAGCCCGCTTGGCTCGAGGACGAGCCACCCTGGCGGAGCTGCTCGCAGACGAGACACCCGGCGCCATCTGGAAGGAGGCCTGAGATGAGTGACCCGATCTCGCGTCTGGACCAGTTCCGCGCCGATGCCCCCGGAGCGCCGATGAGCTCCGCAGCCGCGGCCCGGAGCCGAGGCGACCAGATCCGGCGCCGCCGTCGTGCCGCCGTCGCCGCCGGCGTCGCGGCCGTGGCCGCCGTCGTCGCCGGGCCGGTCATCTTCCTCTCCACCGGACTCGGCGACAAGGGGATCGACCCCGCACCGGCCACGAGCGACAGCGCGGTCGCCTCCAGCCCGTCCGGCTCCGCATCTGCGTCCGATCTCACCCGCGCCAACCTGCCGACCGAGGACGACCTCGTCGCCGACGACCCCTACCCGGCGTGGGTCCAGGAGCAGACCTACGACGGCGAGGGCACCGACACCTACAACGACTGCCTCACCGAGTCGCTGGGCGATGCGGGGGCACGGGCGACGTACCGCCGCGACTTCGTCGCGGAGCCCGGCGAGGAGATGGCAGACGCGGCAGGAACGCTCAACGCCGTCGTCGCCGAGTTCGGCTCGGCCGACGAGGCCGAGAAGGTACGCACCGACCTCTCCGACGCCGCGACCTCGTGCCCCGGCGTGGACGGAGCGGACGTCGCCGGTTCGCTCCCGGTCGAGAGCGGAGTCATCTCGGCCGGGGACATCAACGTGGTGACGTACCAGCCCGAGGACCCGGACATGAACGCGGTCTGGGAGACCGCGACGGCCGTCGTCTCCGCCGAGGACCGGGTGCTGGTGATGACCCGGAAGCGCGGTGTCCAGGACTACGTCTCGCCCACCACCCTGCAGACCTCTGCCGTCAACGCTGCCTACCGGATGGTCGGCGTCGCGCCCCCGGGCGATCCGTCCGCCACCCCGACGGAGACAGGATCGCCCGCGGCGGACGGTCTCAGCGCGGCCAACCTGGTCGACGGCAGCACCTTCCCCGCGCTCGACCGCTTCGAGAGCCAGCTCGGCTGGAACCAGTACACGCCCACCCCCGACGTGCCGACGCTGGCCTGCCAGAAGGAATGGCTCTCCTCGCTCGGTGCCTCGGCGAAGGTCGCCTCCGACTACCGCTGGGACACCGACAGCGCCATGGTCGGCCAGGTGCACGTCGCGGTGCTGGACTTCACCGACGAGAACGCCGCCGGCGCTGCGTACAACGAGATCATGGAGTGGATGGAGGTCTGCCCGGCCAACAAGCTCGGCGTCGACCCGACCGTCACCTCGCTGCCCACCGATGTCAGCGACGATCTCGACGCCGGGCCGAAGCGCGCGGCACGCTCACAGGCGACCTACCCGGGTCTGGACGGTGGCGACAGCCTGTGGTTCGAGTCCGAGCTGGTCGCGGAGCACGAGACCCGGCTCGTCCTGGTCGGCTACGCCGAGCTCGCCGGCCCCTGCCCACCGAGCACCGGCGACACGAGCGACCCGTGCTACCAGCCCGACCAGCCCGACTCCTGGCCCGGTCGGATCCTCGCCATCGAGAAGGCGGCGGTCACCGCCGGGATCAGCGACCTGCGCTGACGGACACCCGCCAAACACGATAGGGTTGATTGTCTTTCATGACTTAGCGCCTGGAGACTCTCGTCACAACGCGCTCACCCAAGGAAGACACGTACCGGTCAGGACGTTCGGGCCCAACAGAGCCCCGACCCGCATCAACCTTGGAGAAGCCCTCTCGTGTCCACCGCCCCCACCGCCAGACGGCGCCTGCCGCTTCCGTCCTTCTCGGTCCAGATCATCTTGGGCCTCGTCCTCGGCGTCGCGCTCGGTGCGGTCGCGCGAGCGATCGGCCCCGGCGCCGGCGACGAGGCCAACTGGCTGACGACGACCCTCGCCACGATCGGCGGCTCGTTCGTCTCGTTGCTCAAGGCCGTCGTCGTACCGCTGATCTTCACCGCCATCATCGCCTCGATCGCCAACCTGCGTACGGTCAGCAACGCGGCCCGGCTCGCGGGCCAGACGCTGCTGTGGTTCGCCATCACCGCGGCCATCTCGGTCGCCATCGGCATCGGCCTGGGCCTCCTCTTCCGGCCCGGCAGCAACACCGCGGTCAGCACCGCCGATGCGGCCGAGGCCGGCGCCTCCGCCTCGTGGCTCGACTTCCTCCAGGGCCTGATCCCCGGCAACTTCCTCGGCCTCGAGGCATCGACCAGCGTCGAGCAGGTCGGCGGGAGCCCGCTCGCGGAGACCGCGCTGAGCTTCAACGTCCTCCAGGTGCTCGTGGTGGCCCTCGCGATCGGCATCGCGGCACTCAAGACCGGCGAGAAGGCCGAGCCGTTCCTCGCCTTCAACCGCTCCTTCCTCGCGATCGTGCAGAAGGTGCTGTGGTGGATCATCCGGTTGGCGCCGATCGGCACCCTCGGCCTGATCGGCAACGCGGTCGCGTCCTACGGCTGGGACTCGCTGAGCTCGCTGGCCTGGTTCGCGGTGGCCGTCTACGTCGGCCTGGCACTGGTCCTGTTCGTCGTCTACCCGGTGCTGCTGCGGGTCAACGGCCTCAACCCGCTGGCGTACTTCCGCGGTGCCTGGCCGGCGATCCAGCTCGCCTTCGTCTCGCGCTCCTCGGTGGG
The DNA here is from genome assembly GCF_042730435.1 of Nocardioides sp. NPDC059952. NCBI lineage: Bacteria > Bacillati > Actinomycetota > Actinomycetes > Propionibacteriales > Nocardioidaceae > Nocardioides > Nocardioides sp. NPDC059952. Next base: position 83,917 of record NZ_JBHWLY010000018.1, read on the forward strand.
CACCATGCCGGTGACCGAGCAGGTGACGGTCAAGAACCTCGGCGTCCCCCAGGAGTACGCCTCGTTCGCCGTCCCGCTGGGCTCGACCACGAAGATGGACGGCTGCGCGTCGATCTACCCGGCGATCTCGGCGATCTTCGTCGCCCAGATCTTCGGGATCGACCTGGGCATCACCGACTACCTGTTGATCGCCTTCGTCTCGGTCGTCGGTTCGGCCGCCACCGCCGGCCTCACCGGTGCCGTCGTGATGCTGACCCTCACGCTCTCGACCCTCGGCCTGCCGCTGGCCGGCGTCGGCCTGCTGCTCGCGATCGACCCGATCCTCGACATGGGGCGCACCGCGGTCAACGTCGCCGGGCAGGCCCTCGTTCCGACCATCGTGGCCAAGCGCGAGGGCATCCTCGACGTCGACCGCTACCGCTCCGCCTCGGCAGAGGGCCTGCTGGCCGACGACGAGCCCGCCAAGGAGACGGTGGCCGCCTGACGTCACCCCGGGTAGGCCGAGCCCGTACGCGCGGCGCGCAACGCCTCGGCCCACCAGGTGAGCTGGGCGAGCATGCCCTTGGCGTAGACGGCCGAGTCCGGGTCGTTGGGCCGACCGTTCTCGTCGAGGCGCTCCCAGTAGCGCGGGAAGGCGAGGCGGGCCTGGAGCGGGTGGGCGTGCAGCTCGGTGAGCACGTTCTCCAGGTGCAGGGCGGCGTGGCGGCCGCCGCTGTCGCCACCGTAGGAGACCAGCGCGACCGGCTTGGCCTGCCACTGGGTGAAGTGCCAGTCCAGGGCCGACTTCAACGAGGCCGGATAGCTGTGGTTGTACTCGGGCGTTACGACGACGAAGCCGTCGGCGGCCTCGAGCGCCTCGGTCAGGTCGCGCTGACCGGCGGGCCTCGGATAGTCGGCACCGGCGGCCTTCGGCGACTCGGCGGGCAGGGACAACGGGATCTCATGGTCGGCCAGATCGATCAGCTCGACCTGGAGACCGCCGTACGCCTCGGCCTGCTCGGCCACCCAGGAGCCGAAGATCGGGCCACCGCGACCTTCCCGGACGCTGGCGGTGATGACTGCGATACGTAATGGATTCATGTCATCCAGGTTCGTGCCGATCGGCGAGCGGTGGGAGACCGAGCCGAGGCTGGCCCCGGCAGGGCCACCCTGACCACGCCGGTTCGCCGTAGGCTTGTCGGCATGCCCGCCAACCCGGGAGCCCTCGGCTCGTTCATCAGAGATCGCCGGGACCGGACCACGCCCGAGAGCGTCGGTCTCCCGGAGGGCGTACGCCGCCGCGCCCCCGGTCTGCGCCGGTCCGAGCTGGCCACGCTGGCCGGGATCAGCGTCGAATACCTGGTCCGGATCGAGCAGGGCCGCGACCGTCACCCCTCGCCTCAGGTCCTGCGGGCCATCGGCGACGCGCTCCGCTTCGACGCCACCGCCCACGAGCACCTGCGCACCCTGGCGATGGCCTCGAGCGGACAGTGCGTCGGGCCGTACTCCTCGGGTCGTGACGTACGCCCCGGCGCCCGCACCCTCATCGAGCAGCTCGAGCCCGGGGTCGCTGTGCTCACCAACCGGCTCGGCGACCTGCTCGCCCACACCGAAACCTTCGACCTGCTCGCCCGCCCCCTGGGGCTGCTCGACCACGCGGAGCCCAGCCTGACCGCGTACGCCTTCCTCCACCCGCGCGCCCGCGAGGCGTTCCCCGACTGGGACCTCGTCGCCGACGACCTGGTCGCGAACCTCTACCGCGGGCCGAACGCCGGCACCTCGCGCCGGATGATCGAGGCGCTGTCACCGCAGGCGGGGCCGGAGTTCACCGACCGGCTGGGCCGCCACGACCTGCCGCACGGCGGGGTGTGGCGCTGGCGCCATCCGGACGCCGGCGAGCTGCGCTTCGACGTCGAGGAGCTCGAGCTCCCGGCCGCCGACAACCAGCAGATCCTGGTGCTGATGCCGGCCGATACGGCGACCGCCGAGTCGCTCGACGCGATGCGGCGGCGCCGCGCCGGTGCCCTGCGCGCGGTCTGAGGCCGGTCAGCTCGACGGAATGTAGAGCTTGAACCCAGCAGGCAGCTTGTCGGGCGCGCGGTGGCCGTTGTAGATCCGCAGCTCCTCCTCGGTGATGCGGAACTTCTTGGCGACGCTGGCATAGGTGTCCCCGGCGACGGTCGTGTAGACCGTCTCCCCGGTGCCGGGCTGGGGTGTCGGCTTGGGCTTCGGCTTGGCCGCCTTGGCCGGGATCTCGATCGTCGTGCCGGCGAGCAGCTTGGTCGGGTCCGCGTAGCCGTTGTGCTTCATCAGCTCCTCCGCGCTGACGCCGAACTTCTTGCCGATACTGACGAACGTGTCCCCGGCGACGACCTGGTACTTCTTCAGCTTCGGCTTCGCCGCCGGGATCTTGATCTTGCTCCCCGCCAGCAGCTTGGTGGGATCCTCGTAGCCGTTGAGGGCCATCAGCTCGCCCACCTCGACGCCGAACTTCTTGGCGATACCGGAGAAGGTGTCACCGGCCACCACCAGGTAGGCCTTCTCGGCCGGCTTCGCGGGCGGGCTCACCACGAGCTCGGCGCCTGCCCGGATCTTGGCGGGGTCGGCGATCTGGTTCCAGGTCGCGAGGTCGGTGACCTTGACGCCGTACTTCCCGGCGATCCCGGAGAGCGTCTCCCCCGGCTGGACGACGTGGGTCTTCCGCGCCTTCTCCGCCTGGTCCACGACCCGATTCACACTCTGGCCCGGCGCCGCTCCCGCCGAAACCGAACAGAGACTCAGCGGCGCAATTGACACCGAAAGTCCGATAACGACCGCACCCGAGAGCAAACGCGTGATTCGCTTGGTCATGGTTGTCACATTAATCCGTTCGGACGCTCGAGCGCGCACATTCGGACCAATTCCCCCACAGACGAAGACCGCCCCGCGACCTTGGCGGTCGCGGGGCGGTCAGGTGCTGACGTACGTCAGAGGGACTGCAGGATCTCGCGAGCGAGAGCAGCCGTCTCCGACGGGGTCTTGCCGACCTTGACGCCGGCGGCCTCGAGGGCCTCCTTCTTCGCCTGCGCGGTGCCGGCGGAGCCGGACACGATCGCGCCGGCGTGACCCATGGTCTTACCCTCCGGCGCGGTGAAGCCGGCGACGTAGCCGACGACAGGCTTGGAGATGTTCTCCTTGATGTAAGCCGCGGCCCGCTCCTCGGCGTCGCCACCGATCTCACCGATCATGACGATGACCTTGGTCTCGTCGTCCTTCTCGAACGCCTCGAGGGCGTCGATGTGGGTGGTGCCGATGATCGGGTCACCGCCGATACCGATGGCGGTGGAGAAGCCGAAGTCCTTCAGCTCGTACATCATCTGGTAGGTCAGCGTGCCCGACTTGGAGACGAGACCGACCGGGCCCTTGCCGGTGATGGTGTGCGGGGTGATGCCGGCCAGCGACTCGCCCGGCGTGATGATGCCGGGGCAGTTCGGACCGATCATCCGGGTGACCTTGCCCTGCAGGTAGGACCACACCTCGGCGGTGTCCTGGACCGGAACGCCCTCGGTGATGACCACGATCAGCGGCATCTCGGCGTCGATGGCCTCGATCGCGGCGTCCTTGGTGAACGCCGGCGGGACGAAGAGGACCGACACGTTGGCGCCGGTCTCCTTGATCGCCTCCGCGACCGTGCCGAACACCGGGAGCTCCACGTCGGCGCCTGCGGCGTCCTTGTGGGTGACCGTGGTGCCGGCCTTACGGGCGTTGACGCCACCGACGATCTGGGCGCCCGAGTCGAGCATCAGGGCGGTGTGCTTCGCACCCATGCCGCCGGTGATGCCCTGGACGATGATCTTGCTGTCCTTGTTGAGGTAGATGCTCATGTTTCTCTCTCCCGACCTCAGGCGTTGGCCAGCTCGGCGGCCTTGTCGGCGCCGCCGTCCATGGTGTCGACGATGGTGACCAGCGGGTGGTTGGCCTCACTGAGGATCTGGCGGCCCAGGTCCACGTTGTTGCCATCCAGACGCACGATGAGCGGCTTGGTGGCCTCGTTGCCGAGGATGTCCAGCGCGCCGACGATGCCCTTGGCGACCTCGTCACACGCGGTGATGCCACCGAAGACGTTCACGAACACGGACTTGACCTGCTCGTCGTTCAGGATGACGTCGAGACCGTCGGCCATGACCTGCGCGTTGGCGCCGCCACCGATGTCGAGGAAGTTGGCGGGCTTGACGCCGCCGTGTGCCTCGCCGGCGTAGGCGACCACGTCGAGGGTCGACATGACCAGACCCGCGCCGTTGCCGATGATGCCGACCTGGCCGTCGAGCTTGACGTAGTTGAGGCCCTTGTCCTTGGCCTTCGCCTCGAGCGGGTCCTCCTCGTCACGGATGACGAAGCTCTCGTGGTCCTCGTGGCGGATCTCGGAGGCGTTGTCGTCCAGCGACACCTTGCCGTCCAGGGCCTCCAGCTTGTCGCCCTCCAGGCGAGCCAGCGGGTTGACCTCGACGAGCGTCGCGTCCTCTTCGGTGAACACCGTGTAGAGGCTCTGGATCATCGCGACGGCCTGCTCGAAGACGGGCTCCGGGAAGCCGCACTCCGTGGCGATCTCGCGCGCCTTGGCCTCGTCGACGCCCTTGCCGGGGTCGATGCCGATCTGCTTCACGGCGTCGGGGTTGGTCTTGGCGACCTCCTCGATCTCCACACCACCCTCGACGGACGCGATGCAGAGGTACTGCCGGTTCGAGCGGTCCAGCAGGAAGGAGAAGTAGTACTCCTCCACCGGCGGGGTCGCCGGCGTCACGAGGACGCGGTTGACCGGCAGGTCCTTGATCGTCAGGTCGAGAATGTTGGTGGCGTGCTCGAAAGCGTCCTCGGGCGTCTTGGCGATCTTGACGCCGCCGGCCTTCCCGCGGCCACCGGCCTTGACCTGCGCCTTGATGACGGTGACGCCACCCAGCTCCTCGGCCGCGGCCTTGGCCGCCTCCGCCGAGTCGACGACAACACCGAGGGTGGTCGCCACGCCGTGCTTGGCGAAGAGTTCCTTCGCCTGGTATTCCATGAGATCCACTGATCCACCTGGTCTGTGTGTTGCGGTACGAGGCGGCGTACCGCATGGATCAGCGGTCGACGCCCTCGTCTTCAGATGTGTCCGTCCAGCACCTTAGACCCCGCCGAGCCGGAGTTACGAGCCCAGGGCACACGACGTGACGTACGCCACTGACGGACCGTGCGGCCGGACACACCGGACACATACCAACAAATCGGCAACCTTGGGTAACAGTCCGTAGCCCCACGCAGCGACCCCCGTTTGACCCCGTACGACGCGGCCTGCAGTCCGGGGACCGGTGGGTTTCGACGGCGTATCGATGCCCAAATGGGCCGATGACACGCGTTTCGGGTGACATGAATGTTCCGCAATCGAGTTCCGAATCTGGCGGAAATACGCAGATCAGCGACTGATTCGGCCACAGCCGTTGGTGAAATCAGCGAAACGGGCGTGCCACATTTCTTGACCGCGCCCTCCGGTCCGTTACAGTCATGGCTCGCCGTCTGACCCCGAACAGCGGAGATATGAACTGATGGGCAACCACCGAGCCGACGTCACAAGTGACAGTCCGCGTTCGGTCACCCCTTCCCCCGGAGCAACCACGAGCAGCAGCAGCTACGTCGGGAAGCGGCGCGCAGCGCCGGCGACCGACAGCCCTGCCTCCAGGCCTGCCCCGCGAGCGACCGGATCGACCTCCTACGTCGGGAAGCGGCGCGCCGCGCCGTCCCCCGCCGTCGGGACCGCGAAGCCATCCCCCGCCCCTGAGACTCCTGAGGAGCCGGTCGCCAAGGCCCGGCCCAACCGCGTGGTTCTCGAGCAGACCGGCAAGCTGCCGGTCGTCGGGTCCCCGCGCGCCGACGAGGCCCACGACGGCCGCATCTCGACGAGTGAGCTGCGTGCTCTCGTCGAGGGCGACGGCCCTTCCTTCCCGGCCTCGTTCCCGACCCCGCCGCCTGCCGCGGCGACCCCGATCGTGCCCGTGCAGCGCCGGGCGAACCAGATCGACCCGGTCCTGGCCGACCTGCTCCACTCGATGGGCATCGACCCGGACAAGGTGACCCCCGAGGTACTCGAAGACCTCGGCGTAGGAGGCATGACGACCTCCGAGCTCACCATGTTCCTGACCCAGCCGACCAAGCCCGCGCCCGCCAAGGCGAAGTCGAGCAGGGCGGTCTCTACCAAGACGCCCCCGCGCGGTGTTCCGGCTGCTCCTGCAGCTCCCGCGCTTCCCGAGCCGGTGGCGCCCGTCGCGCCTGAGCCGACCTTCCAGGCGCCCGAGCCGACGCACACGCCGAAGCCGCTGCGGATGGCCAACACGTTCGCGCCGCTGACCGGCAAGATCCGCGCGGTGCGCGAGGCCCGCCAGATCCCGGCTCCCCCGGTCGCCCCTGCTGCTCCGGCCTACGAGCCGGAGATCCAGGAGCCCCGCGGGTTCCAGGAGGCCTTCGACGCGCCCCCGACGTCGTTCAAGATCGACACGACCTCGTTCCCGGCCCCGCCGGTGGCGCTGCCGCAGCAGATCGACTTCGACTCGATGGCGATCGACCTTCCGGCCGAGAACTACACCGTCGACGCGCCCTACTACGAGGAGCCGCAGGCTCACGAGGCGTACTACCAGGACGACTACGCCGACGGCTACGACCGCGACGCGCAGCAGGCCGAGACCTACTTCCGCGCCGACACGGGCAGCATCGACCTGCCGAGCATCAGCGAGATCGCGACCTACCGCCCCGAGCTGCACGACCTCCCGGCGGTCGAGACCACCGGCACGATGGTCGGCATCGGTGGTCCCACCCGTCCCCGCACCCGGCGCGCCTCCGCTGCGGCGGCCGGTGGCCGCCCGACGGTCCCGCTGACCGCCGGCGCCGCCGCTCTCGCTGCCGCCATCGGTGGCATCGCGCTGACCGGCGGTCCGACGATGGTCGCCGCCGATGACGTACGCCTCGTCGGAGCCACCGCGCTCGGGGGCGACAGCGACATGGTCGTCGTCGGTGACCGTTCCGCGACCGTCACCCGCAACGACGAGCGCTCCGAGGCCGACACCGCGGCGAGCACCCGCGAGAAGGCGCTCCAGGGCGTCGACGTCCAGGCCGACAAGCAGGACAAGTTCCTCAAGTCCAACATGTGGGAGCTGCCGATCCCGGCGGGCGTCTACCGCATCACCGGCACCTTCGGCTCCTCGGGCTCCAACTGGTCCAGCACCCACACGGGTCTCGACTTCGCGGCCCCCTACGGCACGCCGATCCACGCGATCGCCCGCGGCACGGTCACCGAGACCGCCTGGGGCGGTGCGTACGGAAACCGGACGATCATCACCCTCGAGGACGGCACCGAGATCTGGTACTGCCACCAGAGCGACTACGGCGTCTCCGTCGGCCAGACGGTCTCCCCCGGTGAGGTCATCGGCTACGTCGGCTCGACCGGCAACTCCACCGGCAACCATCTCCACGTGGAGGTCCGCCCCGGTGGTGGTGACGCCGTCGACCCCGACGCCGCCCTCAACGAGCACGGCGTAGACCCGAGCTGACGCGCGCAGCGCGTCAGCTCGGCACAGAGCCGAGTCGGCGCAACTGCAACAGAGCCGAGTCGGCGCA
>NZ_JBHWLY010000019.1:0-90293 GCF_042730435.1 Nocardioides sp. NPDC059952
CAGTTCGCACTCCATCGCACCGTGTTGGTCTCGACACGCCTCCGCCCAGCGGCTCCGGCGGCTCGACCAGCGGACGAACCCGAAACACTCTCCCCTGAGGGGCTAAGGGGGTGCGGGGGATATCCCCCGCCGCGGCCGAAGGCCGCAATGTAAATGACGAAGAGGACGTGGTCGCTTTCTGCGACACACGTCCTCTTTGATTCGTCCGCGACCCTGACGAGACTTGAACTCGCGACCTCCGCCGTGACAGGGCGGCGCGCTAACCAACTGCGCTACAGGGCCTTGTTGTTTCCGCTGTCTGCGGCAACGGGAAAAACATAGCCCATGGGTGCGGGGGATTCACAATCGGGGAGGCGTCCTACTCCTCGAAGGGCTCATCGCCCTTGGGTTCCTCGTCGGTGAGGCCTTCCACGAGCCGGTTCTTGACCATGTAGGCCATGGCGCGTTCGGCCGCGCGAGCCTTGCGCCGGAGGGCCTCGACACCGGGAGCCTTGTCGTCGCTGTAGGCCGCGAGCCGGGCGACCTCGCGCCCGGTCTGACGCTGGATCTCGGACATCGCGAGCCAGACCCCGAGGTCCTGCTCGAGGCCTTCACGGGAGCGCAGGATCGCGGCGGTGAGGAGCTGGATGACGGTGACCTCGACGTCCTCGGCGGTGGACGAGCTGGAGACGAGGGTGGCGGCAATCGTGCCGGCGCCGGTGGTGGTGATCGCACCCGCGGTGACGAGTCCGCCGACCATCCCGCCGGGGCCGAAGGCGGAGAGCGCGCCGATGATGGCCGCTCCCCCGGCGAGCCCGGCGGGGGTGGCGAGGGCGAGCCCGATCGGTCCGGCGACCAGCACGGCGGCGCCGATGCCGATGCCGACCCACAGCTTCCACTGGTCGACCGGGTAGACCGCCTTGGAGGCGGACTGCATCGCGATGTGGAGGTTCTCACCGAGCCCTCCCCCGAGCCCCATCCAGACCGTCAGGTCGTGGAAGGCCTGGCGGCGTACGTCGTCGGGGACGTCGATCTCATAGGGCCGCACCGGGTTGGCGGTCGCGAGCGCGACCAGGGCGAGGACGGCCTCCTCCTTGGAGAGCTGGGTCAGCGGCTTGGGCCGGGGCAGGTCACCGGGAGCATCGAGCGAGACGCGCAGGTCGAGGAGCTGTTGCGGGATGCGTACATCGTCGGTCTGGTAGTTCTCGATCAGCCGCTCCAGGACCTCGTGCTGGACGACGCGCAGGGCGGCACCGAAGCGCTCCTGGGTCGCTCCCTTGAGGTGGTCGCGGAGGAACTGGGCATAGGCGAGCCACAGCGCCAGCCGCACCTCGAGGGAGTTCAGGGATACGTCGGGGGTGCCCTCGACGACCGCGACCTCCTTGCTGAGGGAGCCGAACAGACCGCGCCCGATCGCGGTGGCGACCGGCTTGGAGCGGAGGTAGGTCGTGGTGCGGTGGTCGAGGCCGAGCCCGACCTGGAGGTCGAGGGCCCAGGGGAAGTGGCGCCAGATGCCGCGCAGGCCGGTCACCGCGTCCCCGTTGCTCCAGACGTTGACCCACCAGCCGACATGGTCCACGGGCGCCTTCATCTCCAGCCGGTCGGAGTCCTCGTGGAGGTTCGGGTGGGCGGCCGGGCTGCCGATCGTCACCAGGCCGGTGACCGTCAGCTTGGGCGGGAGCCGGCGGAGCAGGTCGATCGCGATGATCGAGCCGAGGCTGTGGCCGACGATGACGATCTCCCCCTCCTCGGGAAGCTCGTCGAGCACGATGCGCAGCGTCCGTGCCCGGATGCCGGGCTTGGTCACGTAGTTGTGCGCCTGGCGGAGCACCCGCAGCACGATCGGCGCGAACGAGTCGGTCACGCCGACCGGGGAGGCGGGCACGGGCTCGCCGAGGATCGTCTCGAGGTCGGCCGTCGCGCGCTCGACCCGGCGGCGTACGTCCCGCTGGTCGGCGGCGCTCAGCCTCGGCGTCGTGACCGGCGGGATCTTGATGGTCTTGTCACCGTCGTCGGTGCGCAGCACATCGGGGTACTTCGGGGCGATCACCTCGACGTCGTCGAGCCCCGGATAGCCGGCATCCTGCAGCGACTTGTCGAGCGCGCGGCGCCAGGCGTCGCGGGGGTCGCCGTTGCCGACGCCGTGAAGGTAGAGGAGCGAGACCACCTTTGGATTCTCTCTTATGGGTCTGTCGGGTGACGGTTTCTTCGGGCGGGCGTGGGCCGCCGACCCGTTTCTCGATTATTTCTCGACCTGCCCCGGAGTCAAGGACGGCCTGCGGCCGCCGGCATACGCCGGTCGCCTGGTGTCGGCTCCTCCGGAGGTAGCTGTTTCCGAGGCGAACGAAAGTTCGTTCACCCCACCACCGCACCAGGACCGCCCCCTCCGGCGAGGGGTGCCCGGGCCCGAACGAAAGTTCGTTCACCCCACCGGCCAGCCACCCGTCCCAAGCCCGTGCCCAACCAAGACCGTCGCGCCAAACCCCTGCCGCCGGCCCGATAACCAGCCAAATCTTTCTCGGCGACGGCCGGTGTCAAGGATCGCCGAAGGCGACCGGCGAAGCCGGCGGCCGCAGGCCGTCCTTTACTCCGGACGCCGCCGAGAACACCCTCCAAGCAAGGGTCGGCGGCAAGCAGTCCCCCAAAACACACCAACAAAACGCACCGTCAATGAAGGGCCCAAGGCGCCACCGAGCAGGACATCAGTCGGCGTCCAACCCCTGCTCGATGGCGTACCGAGTGAGCTCGACCCGGTTGTGCATCTGCAACTTACGCAGCGTGTTCTGCACGTGGTTCTGGACCGTGCGATGAGAGAGCACGAGCCGGTCGGCGATCTGGCGGTAGCTCAGACCCTTGGCGACGAGCTTGAGGATCTCGGTCTCGCGGTCGGTGAGCGTGGGCTTGTCGCCACGCACCTCGGTGGCGGCGCTGTGCTGGAACTCGCCCAGGACGAGACCGGCGAGGCCGGGGGTGAAGACCGGGTCGCCCGCTGCGACACGGCGTACGGCGTCCAGGAGCTCGTCGCGGGAGGCGGACTTGACCAGGTAGCCGGTCGCGCCGGCCTTGACCGCCGCGAGCACGTCGTTCTGCTCGCCGGAGGCGGAGAGGATGAGGACCTTGGCCATCGGGTGCAGCGAGATGATCTCGGTGGTGACCTGGACACCGTCGGGCTCGGGGATCTGCAGGTCGAGCACGACCACCTCCGGCCGGGTCGCGGCGAACCGGGTGATCGCCTCACGGCCGGTGCTGGCGGTGGCCACGACCTCGAACCCCGCACCGGTCAGGTCGCGCTCGACCGCGTCGCGCCACATCGGGTGGTCGTCGACGACCATCACTCTGCTCATGCATCCACTCCTGTTCGGGGGACCGTGAGCTCCCACTCGGTCCCGGTTGCTCCGGTGATCAGTTCCGCCTGGCCGCCGAGGTCCTCGATCCGGCCACGGATCGACTCGCTGATGCCGAGCCTGCCCTGCGCCCCCGCCTCGACGACCCTGCCCTCCGCGATGCCCGGGCCGTCGTCACGCACTGAGACCTCGACGTGGTCGGGGAATGCCTGCAGGAGCACCCAGGCACGGGCGTCCTCACCGACGTGACGGCGTACGTTGTCCAGGGCTGCGCGGGTCGCGGCGACGATCTCCTCGGCCTGGTGGGCGGGCATCTCGACGGCGGTCGCGGGTCCGGACACGGTCACGGTGCCGGTCTCGAGCTCGGCCAGAGCTGCGGCGAGGTCCCCCATCCCGGCGGCCGGACCCCGGCCGGGCTGCTCGCCACGGATCAGCGCACGCAGCTCCCGCTCCTGCTCCCCCGCCAGCCTGCCGAGCTCGGCGGCGTCACCACCCAGCTCACCGCCGCGGCGCTGGACCAGGGCGAGGACCTGGAGCACCCCGTCGTGGACCGCCCGGGCGAGCCGGGCCCGCTCCTCGGCCCGCGCGGCCGCACGCTCGGCCTCGTCCCGCTCCAACGCCATCCGCTGCACCGACTCGCACATGTAGCCGACCACCGGACCCCCGATGAGCAGCAGGAACGCATTGCCGTAGATCGACTGGTCGATCTCCTGACGCAGCCCGAGGTCGACCGCCGCCAGCGCGACACCGGCCAGCAGCCCGCCGATCCAGCGGTAGTGGATCGCGCAAGCGAGCAGCGCGCCGCTCACCCAGAACCCCGGCACGCTCGCCTGGAATCCCGGCCCCTTCACCAGCGGGGTCACGAGCAGAAGTCCGAGCGCGATCGCCAGGTCCGCACCGACGAGAACCGCTGTGCGGCGGTGTGGGTCGGCGTACGCCCAGAGGGCGAAGACGGTCCACCCCACCATGACGAGCGCGCAGACCAGCGCGGCCGCGGGCGGGTCGAAGTTGGCGGCGCGGTAGACGGTCAGCCCGAGCGCGTTGATGAGCACGACCACGCGCAACACCGCCAGCGCCCGGAAGAGCCGGCTCTCGACCTCGATCGCCGCTGGCGACGTCCACGCACTCACGCTGGCAGTCATGCTGGGAAGTGTCGCATCCACGCGACCCGGTGCGTCCTGGATATGAGTATCCGTGCGGATGCCGGCCGGGCGCTCGCGCGGCGAGACTCGGGACATGGAAAGACTGTGTACCCCCTACCGGATTCGAACCGGCGCTACCGCCGTGAAAGGGCGGGGTCCTGGGCCGCTAGACGAAGGGGGCCTGCCGGGACATCCTAGAGGTCTGCGTCCGAGGCCGCCAAAGCGAGGCCGTACGTCCGGTTTCGGGTCCCGATTCGGAACGTCGCGGGCGCTTCCGGTAATGTTTCATCTCGCTTGGGCAGGTAGCTCAGTTGGTACGAGCGATCGCCTGAAAAGTGATAGGTCGGCGGTTCGACCCCGCCCCTGCCCACAAGCAACAACCGGCTTCGACCTGCAGTTATGGGTCGAAGCCGGTTGTCATTCCGGATCAAGTCTCAGCGCACACCCTGCGTTTCCCGCACGCGCATCGGCGGAACTACGCAAGGATGGCTGGCTGTGAAGTACGCCGATCCTGGTCGCTGCCCCGACTGCCGGGAGGCCTTCGAGCCCGGCACCAGCCCCTGCCCGCACTGTGGGCTACCGCTGGAGAACGCCGTCGCACAAGAGCTCTACGGCACCCTGCTGCGGGCCGACGTACTCATGACCCGGTTGCGCTCGATCCGAGAGGAGGCGAGCCGAGCCGCGCGACGGACCCCGCCGCCCGCTCCGGTGCCGGTCTCCGCGCCTCCCTCGGCGCCGCCGCAGATCCAGCCCGAGCCCGAGGCCACACCCCTCCCGGCGCCGCCCCCGGCCCCTGCCGCGACCGCCATGGCCGGACCGGCGCCGTTCCCCGGCGCTCCGGTCGCCCGGCGGGCACCGATCACGGTGCCGCTGATCCTGGTCGGCGTCGGCGTGCTCTTCCTGCTGGTCGCGGGCGTCATCTTCCTCGCGGTCGCCTGGGCCACGATGGGCGTCGGCGGCCGCACCACGATGCTGGTCGTCTTCACCGCCCTCTTCACCATCGGCGGCGCGCTGCTGATGCATCTCGAGCTGCGCGCCGGCACCGAAGGAGTCTGGACGCTCGCGCTGGGCCTGCTCGCCCTGGACGTAGCCGGGATGAAGTACGCCGGTTGGCTCGACGGAGTCGCCTGGGACCGTGGATTCCTGGTCATCGTCGGCGTGGTCGTCTTCCTGGCCGGCACCGCGATGTCCCTGATCGGCGCGCGCAGCGAGAAGCTCACCGCGGTGATCGGGCCACAGGTGGCGGCCGCCGCCGGCGTACTCACCGCCCTGATCGGTCTCGAGCTCATCTCCGACCTGATCTGGTTCCCGCTGGTCGCAGCGGTCATCGCTCTCGTCGTGGTGATCGTGGCGAGCAAGACCGACCTGCAGGCGCTGACCATCGGCTCGATGGTCGTGATGGCCGGCTTCTGGCTGATGCTGCTCGTCCGCGGCCTGACCGATCCCGCGCTGACCGGTTCAGAGCTGCTGACAGGCGGCACCCTGCCGCTGCTGCTCGGCGCCGCCGCGGTGCTGACGGTCGTGGCGCTGCTGTTCCCGCTGCCCAAGGACGCCAAGGTCGCGATGGTCGGGGTGTCTCTCCTGATCGCCGCCTACACCTTCACCCAGCCCGCTCTCGATGACGGCGCGGTCACCCTGACGGTCGTGGCCGTGGTGGTCACCCTGGTCGCCGCCGGCGCACTCGTCGCGCTCCCCCGGCCTTGGCGCTGGGCCGCCGCCGCGTTGACGCCGTACGCCGTGGGCCTGGGCATCACCGTCCTCGTCCTGGCGGTCTCTGCCGCCGTCCGGCTCGCCGCCGTGCCCTGGACCGAGTCCGCGTTCTCCCCGGTCACCGGTCCGGAGCCGTTGCTGCCGGGCTGGCTGACGCTGCCGGCGATGCTCCCGATCCTCGCCCTCGGCACCGCCTGGCTCTTCCGGTTCAACCCGCCCGCGTTCCGCACCTACCGGCCCACGGTCGGCTGGATCACCTTCTCCGGCGGTCTCTCCGGGCTCGCGATCACGGCCGCCTGCTACAGCGCCCCGCTGCTGATCCCGGCGCTGCTGCTGCTCGGCGTCGCCGTCGCGCTCGCCTGGTGGGCGGAGCGGTGGCCGCGGCTGCTCGCCGCGGGCATCTTCGGGCTGGTCGCGCTCGCCGCGGCCCTGCCCAGCGACCTGCTCACCGTGGTCGTCGCACTCGCCCTGGCGGCGGTGGCCGCGTACGCGGGTCAGGGTCTGCTCGGCGCCGATCGTGAGGTCACCGCCAGCTACTCGGTCGTGACGCTCGCCCTCGGCCTGTGGTCGCTCGCCCCGCTGATCGACGCGGAGCGGCAGTGGGCCGCGTGCGTGATCGTCACGGTCCTCGGACTGATCACGCTCTTCCGCTTCCGGGGGTCGGGCTGGTGGGCGGCCGTGGCCTGCGCCGCGATCTCGATCGGGATCGGCGCGGTCGACGTCACCTGGGCGGCGGTCCTGCTGACCATCGCCACCATCCTCGCCGCGGCCATCGGCCTGCACCACCGCCAGCCTCCCGCGCTGGCCGTGGCAGGCACCGTCGGCCTCGGCGCGGCCACGGCCGCGGTGCTCTCCGGCGACGTGCTCGCGCTGTCCGTGACCCTCATCCTCACCGCCCTCGGCCTCATCGTCGACCGCGTCCAGTCCGGCACGACCCGGGAGGTCGCGACCGCCTACTGGATCCTCGCGCTGACCGCTGCCGTGTGGCAGGCGGCCCGGCTGGCCGACATCGAGCGTCCCTACACCGCGGTGGTGGTCGTCGTGGCGATGGGCGTCATCGTGCTCGTACGCCGCAGCCCCGCGATCGAGGCAGCGGCCGCCGCCGGCGCCGCGGTGTCGATCGGGTTGGGCGCCTTCGGTGAGTCCTGGACGCTCGACACCGACTGGCTGGCGATCCTGCTGCTGATCGCCGGCGTCATGTGCATCGCGACGATCCTGCGTCACGATCCGCAGCAGTCCGGGCCACGGCTCACGGTCGCCGGTCTGCTCGGCCTCGGATCGCTCGGTGCCGCCTTCACCAACGAGCTGCTGGCGCTGGTGGTGGCCGGAGTGCTCACCGTCGCGGCGGTCGCCGTGGACCGGCTCACCCAGGAGCTGCAGACCAAGGCCGTCACCGCTCCCTACTGGATCGTCACGCTGACCGCGTTCTGCTGGATGTTCGCCAACCTCAACGACATCCCCCAGCCGTACGCCGCTGCCGGGATCATCGTCATCCTGGCCGTCGTCACCATCTTCCGGCTGCTGCCCTCGGCCGAGATCACCGCCGCGGTCGCCGCGGTCGTCACGATCGTCGTCGGCACGGTCAGCCTCGGCCCCGAGATCGTCCTGACCCCGGACGGGCCGACCGCGGTCGGTTCCCGCGGGGTCGATCTCCCCTGGCTGAGCACCCTGCTGATCCTCGCCGCCGCCGCCGTCTCCGCGCACGCGATCGCCCACCACGAGCGTCGCTGGCTGGGGTGGGTCGGCGCCGGCCTTGCCACCATCGCGCTGTGGATCCGGCTGGCCGACACCTCGGTCACGACCTGGGAGTACTACACCCTGCCGCCCGCGATCGCGCTGGTCGTCTTCGGCGTGGTCAAGCTCCGCCTCGACCGGGAGGTCGCCTCGCTGCCGGTGCTCGGGCCGGGCGTCTTCCTCGCGCTCATCCCGTCCGTACCGGCGGCCCTCGAGGACCCGGTCTCGATGCGGACCGCGGTGCTCGGCCTCGCCTGCCTGGCCTTCATCATCGGCGGCGCCTTGCTGCGCTGGGCGGCACCCCTGGTCGGTGGCGCCGTGGTCGCCTCCGTCCTGGCCCTGGCCCAGATGCCGTCGGCGCAGACGCTCCAGCAGTGGTGGGTGCTCGGTGCGGCCGGACTCCTGCTGCTCTTCCTCGGCATCACCTGGGAGGCGCGGCTCCACGACCTGCGCCGGGCCACTGCCTATGTCCGGGGGCTGCGTTAGGCCTGTCCCCAAGCGCCCGGAAGACTGGAGCCGATGTTCCCCGAATTCAAGGTCGTACGTCGCCAGCGCCCCGTCACGATCACGGTCGAGTCCAGCACCTTCTCCCGGCCCGCGGCCAACGCCGCGATCGAGGCTGTCTGTGACGGCCCGGTATCGCTCAGCTTCACCTCGGGTGGGGATGTGCTCACCGGTGTCTACGACGGGCGGCGAGTAAAGCTGTCGGTGGCGACGGGGTCACGGCGTACGTCTCACGTGAGCCGGCGCCACGGCCGGGTCGGTCGCGGGGTGGCCCGGTTCGCGCTGACGCTGACCGGGACGATGCTGACCGCGATGGCCTACAAGGACGACGGCTGGGTGGCCAGAGCGCAGGTCGACCTCACCGAGGTCGGGATCGAGCCGCGGAAGGAGTCGTGGCTCGCCGGCCTGACCGCAGGCCACGAGGGCTCGGCCGGGGAGGTACGCAGCGGCGCCTTCGGGCAGCTCGGCCTGCGCGACATCCGGGTGGTGACGTACGCCGACGGCTCGCCGTTCCACGAGGATGACGGCACCCTGCTGCTCACCGCCACCAGCGCCGGGCCGGGCTTCTTCCCGACGGCGCACACCTCGGTGTGGGCGCTGGACCCGGTGACGTACGACCTCGTCCACCGCGGGGCGCTCTACTTCCGCAGGGACGACCTGGTCTACGGCGACCACGCGACCCACCTCGTGCGCGACGGCGACGAGTGGCTGGTCGCGACGAGCACCTGGGGAGGTTTCAAGGCCCCGGACAAGACCGACCCCAGCAAGCCCTGGAGCCCGGTCGGGGTCACGATCGCACACTCACGCGCCGACCTGACCCGAGGCGAGCACGTCCTCGACTCGACCCCGCTCGTCCTGCCGACCGAGAGCCCCGAGAGCGCCGAGAGCCGGCACAGCAGGTCGGTCGGGGTCTGGGACCCCCACCTCCTACGCCGCGACGGCGAGTGGCTGGTCGGCTACGTCAGCGCCAAGAAGTACTTCGACTTCCATCCCGTGCTCGCCGGCGGGCCGAGCCTGGACACGCTCAGCCTGCGGGCAGCGCGAACCGACCGGACGGCCACCGAGGGCACCACGCTCGTACCGCTGGGCGGCACGGTCGTCGTCGGCGCCAGCGACGGACGCGACAACCCACGTCACGTCCGTGCTCGCTACCCGATCTTCGACCTCGACCTCAATGAGGTCGCAGAGCTCCGCTCGGCGTACGTCTCGAACCTTCCGTGGCCCACGCTGATCCCGGTGGGGGACGACGAGTGGTTGCACGTCGCCTTCGACGGCACGCCCTACGGCGGCCGGCTACCTGGCTACGGCACTCACGGGGAGGTTGTCCTGAGCCGATCGACCCGGGGCCGATCAGTCTGAGGGGATGTCGACCAAGGCGTTGCCACCGTTGGTCGACAAACCCTAGTCGCGCGAGGATCCCGCGTCGTAGTCCGACCAGTCGTCGTAGTCGTCCGGCTTCTGATCGGACTTCTCCGTCGTCTGACCGGTGTCTTCATCACCATGAAGTTCGCGCGCAAGGGCCCCGAAGTCCGTCTCATAGGTCCGGTACTTCAGGTCGCGTGCGACCTTCGTCTGCTTGGCTTTCGCTCGGCCGCGCCCCATAGGGTCCAGCCCCCTCGTCGCACTTGGCCGGGATAGTCCCGGGCTGTTCACAGGTTTCTCGTAGGGATAACGCTACCGGTTCATGCCAAGAATCCGCACGCCGGGGTGTCGAAAATCCGTTCGCTAGCAGCGAATGTTACTGACGTCACACGAATCTGAGCCTGACGACTCGTCATTCGCCGTTCACCCGGACGACAGATTGAGGGGTCGGACGGTTGTCTCGCCGCGCATAGCCTCCCTTCCGATTCTCGGGAGACCTGACACCACGCGTCTTGAACGGAACTGCAGTGACCGAACTGAGCGACATCCAGACCGACACCGCCTGCCCCTCGTGCAGCGACGAAGGTGCCCCCGCCGTGACGAACGGCCGCCGCACCATGTTGTCGCTGCTGCCCATGAGCGGCCACACGCGCGGCAAGCGCAGCGCCGTGACCTGCGCCCTCAAGTGCGACAGCGCGTGTGCCAAGCCCGTGCCCAACACCTCCGACAACGAGTACTTCCGCGACATCGCGGGTTCGGTGTTCAGCCGCCGCAAGATGCTGGGGTTCGCGGGCATCAGCGCGGGCGCGATCGCCCTGGGCGCCACCTCACCCGCCGCCGCGGCCGCTGTGACCGGTCCGGTCGCCTCGGGCGGCATCCAGGCCGGCCGCGGCAGCGGTCGCCCCGGCAACCTGCCCTTCGCGCCGATCTCGCCGGTCGACGCCACGGTCGACGAGCTGGTCGTGCCGCGCGGCTACACCTGGGAGCCGATCCTGCGCTGGGGCGACCCGATCCTGGCCGGTGGTGAGCCCTTCGACGCCTCCGCGCAGACCGCCGCGAAGCAGGAGCTCGCCTTCGGCTACAACTCGGACTACCTCGACATCATCGTGACCAACAGCGCCGGCACCAAGGCGCTGCTCTGCAACAACCACGAGTACGTCAACGCCGGCATCATGTTCCCGCCGGACATCGACCCGACCGAGGCCGTGAAGATCGCCATGGCCGCTCACGGCTTCTCGATCGTGGAGCTGGAGCGCTCCCGCAAGGGCAAGAAGTGGACGTACGTCCAGGGTGCCCCCAAGAACCGCCGGATCACCGCCACCACGACCTTCAAAGCGACCGGCCCGGCCGCCGGCTCCGACCTGCTCAAGACGGTCGACGACCCGACCGGCACGACGATCTCCGGCATGGTCGGCAACTGCTCCGGCGGCACCACCCCGTGGGGCACGATCCTCACCGGCGAGGAGAACTTCAACGGCTACTTCCTGGCCGCCGGGACCAGCGCGAGCGACAAGCGCTACGGCCTCGCGAGCGGGACGAAGACGACGTACGGCTTCGAGACCGTCGAGGCCCGCTGGGACGCCCGCAAGCCGGGCTACGAGAACGAGCCGAACCGGTTCGGCTACATCGTGGAGATCGACCCCACCGACCCGACCTCGACGCCGCGCAAGCACACCAACCTCGGTCGCTTCAAGCACGAGGGCGCCAACGTCACCATCTCCAAGTCCGGCCACGCCGTCGCCTACATGGGCGACGACGAGCGGTTCGACTACCTCTACAAGTTCGTCTCCAAGGGCACGTACAACCCGCGCAACCGCGCCGCGAACCTCGACCTGCTCACCGAGGGCGACCTCTACGTCGCGCGCCTCTTCGGCGACTCGGCCCCGGCCGAGATCGACGGCTCGGGCACGTTGCCGGCCGACGGCAAGTTCGACGGCTACGGCCAGTGGGTGCCGCTGGTCCTGAACGGCGCGAGCCGCGTCCCGGGCATGACGGTGGCCGACGTGCTCGTCTACACCCGCCTGGCCGCCGACCAGGTCAACGCGACCAAGATGGACCGTTGCGAGGACGTGGAGCCGTCACCGAAGACCGGCAAGGTGTACGTCGCGTGCACCAACAACACCGACCGCGGCAAGGTGGGCAAGGAGTCGGCCACCGAGCCCAACCCGCGCAACACCAACCGTGACGGCCACATCGTCGAGATCACCGAGGCCCGCAACGACGCGGCCGCGGGCACCTTCACGTGGTCGCTGCTCCTCGTCGCCGGCGACCCGGCGACCAACAAGTCGACCTACTTCGCCGGCTACCCGGTCGACAAGGTCTCGCCGATCTCCTGCCCCGACAACGTCGCCTTCGACTCCGAGGGCAACCTGTGGATCTCCACGGACGGCGCACCGAGCACGATCCAGAAGTGCGACGGGCTGTTCAAGGTCCCGCTGGAGGGACGCGAGCGCGGCCACGTCCAGCAGTTCCTGTCGGTCCCGCGCGAGAGCGAGACCTGTGGTCCGGTCATCCACGACAAGGACGGCTCGGTCTTCGTCGCCGTCCAGCACCCTGGTGAGGACGGCTCCTGGGCCGACCAGCACTCGCTGTTCCCGGACTACGTGGACGGCACCGCCGCCGTCGGTGAGTTCGCGGGTCCGCGGCCGTCAGTGGTGCAGGTCTTCAAGAAGTAGCGCCGAGAGACGCCGAAGGGCGCCGGAGCATCCGCTCCGGCGCCCTTCGTCCGTCGTGAAGCCTCAGGCGGTCCAGCCGGCGTAGGAGCCGGTGAGCTCGACCTTGCCACCCGGGGTGTCGGTGACCTCACCGGCGGCCCAGGCGCGGATGTCGTAGCCGGCCAGGATGCGTACGGCCTCGTCGACGTCCTCGGGGTCGATCAGCGCGACCATGCCGACGCCACAGTTGAGGGTCATCTCCAGGTCCTCCAGCGCCACGGAGCCGGTGCGGCGGACGAGGTCGAAGACGGGTGCCGGAGTCCAGGTGGTGCGGTCGATGCGCGCGGAGAGCTCCGCGGGCATGACCCGCTCCAGGTTGGCGGCGAGGCCGCCACCGGTGACGTGGGACATCGCGTGGGTCTTCGTCCCACGGGCCAGCTCCAGGCAGGCCTTGGCGTAGACACGGGTCGGGGTGAGCAGCTCCTCGCCCAGGGTCCTGCCGAACTCGGCGATCTGCGCGTCGAGCGTGTAGGCGCCGGAGTTGAGCAGCACGTGGCGGACCAGCGAGAAGCCGTTGGAGTGCAGGCCAGATGCCTCCATGGCGAGGACGACGTCGCCCGCCTTCACCAGGTTCGCACCGAGCAGGTTGTCGGCCTCGACGACGCCCGTGGCCGCGCCGGCCACGTCGTACTCGTCGGCGGCCAGCAGACCCGGATGCTCGGCGGTCTCGCCACCGACCAGCGCGCAGCCGGCCTCGACACAGGCCTCGGCGATGCCCTTGACGATCGCCGCAACCCGCTCCGGGATGACCTTCCCGGTGGCGATGTAGTCGGTCATGAACAGCGGCTCGGCGCCACAGACGACCAGGTCATCGACGACCATGCCGACCAGGTCGAACCCGATCGTGTCGTGCTTGTCCAGCGCCTGCGCGATCGCGACCTTGGTGCCGACACCGTCGGTCGAGGTGGCCAGCAGCGGACGCTCGTACGCCTTCAGGGCGCTGGCGTCGAAGAGACCGGCGAAGCCGCCGACGCCGCCGAGCACCTCGGGGCGCCGGGACTTCTCGATCCAGACCTTCATCAGATCCACGGCGCGGTCGCCGGCGTGGATGTCGACACCTGCTGCGGCGTACGCGTTGGTCGGCTCGGTCTGGCTCACTGGTGGATCTCCGATCACGGGTTGTTCAGGACCGGCAGGGCCTTGCCCTCGGTCGGGGACTGCAGCGAGACCTCGAGGAGGTGCTTGCCGAGCATGCTCTCGTCGGGTAGCTCTACGGGGTATTCGCCGGTGAAGCAGGCCGTGCACAGCGCGGTGCGCTCCTGGCGGGTCGCCGAGATCATCCCGTCGAGGGAGATGTAGCCGAGCGAATCGGCACCGACCGAGGCGGCGATCTCGTCGACGGAGAGACCGTTGGCGATCAGCTCGGCGCGGGTGGCGAAGTCGATGCCGTAGAAGCACGGCCACTTGACCGGCGGCGAGGAGATCCGCACGTGGACCTCGAGGGCGCCGGCCTCACGCAGCATCCGCACCTGGGCGCGCTGGGTGTTGCCGCGCACGATCGAGTCGTCGACGACGACGACCTTCTTGCCGCGCACCATGTGCTCGAGCACGTTCAGCTTGAGCCGGATGCCGAGCTGGCGCAGGGTCTGGGAGGGCTGGATGAAGGTCCGGCCCACGTAGCCGTTCTTCACGAACGCCTGACCGAAGGGCAGGCCGCTCTCCAGCGCGTAGCCGGTCGCGGCGGGGATGCCGGACTCGGGCACCGGGATGACCAGGTCGGCGTCGACCGGGAACTCGCGGGCCAGCTCACGGCCCATCTCGACGCGGGACTCGTGGACGTTGCGCCCGGCGATGTTGGCGTCGGGGCGGGCGAGGTAGACGTATTCGAAGACGCAGCCCTTGCGGTCGGTCTCGGCGAACCGCACCGAGCGCAGGCCGGACTCGTCGATGATGATCATCTCGCCGGGCTCGACCTCACGGACGACGGAGGCACCGACGGTGGCCAGCGCGGCGTCCTCCGACGCGATCACCCAGCCGCGGTCGAGACGGCCGAGCACCAGCGGGCGGATGCCCTGCGGGTCACGCGCGGCGAACAAGGTGTCCTCGTTCATCCACACCAGCGAGAAGGCGCCGCGGATCGTCGGCAGCACCTCCAGCGCGCGCGCCTCCAGGGAGGAGTCGGGGTGGTAGGCGAGCAGCTCGGTGAGCAGCGAGGTGTCGTTGGTCGACACCGGGGCGTGGCGGCCCTCGGAGTGCTCGGGCAGCGCCTCGACGGCCGAGCGCATCTCGGAGACGTTGATCAGGTTGCCGTTGTGACCGAGGGCGACGGAGCCGTCCGGCGTCGGCTTGAAGATCGGCTGCGCGTTCTCCCACACCGAGGCACCGGTGGTGGAGTAGCGGGCGTGACCGATGGCCACGTGGCCCTTGAGCGACTCGAGGGTCGGCTCGTCGAAGACCTGGCTGACCAGGCCCATGTCCTTGTAGACCAGGATCTGGCGCCCGTTGCTGACCGCGATGCCCGCCGACTCCTGGCCACGGTGCTGCAGCGCGTACAGGCCGAAGTACGTCAGCTTCGCGACGTCCTCGCCCGGCGCCCACACACCGAAGACCCCGCAGTGGTCCTGAGGACCCTGGTCGTGGGGGTCGAGGGCGGCGGTGAGCCGGCCGTCGCCACCCTTGCGTCGGGACACGTGCCTACCTGAGCTGGTGAGGTTGACCACGGCACCGAGTGTAAGGCCGTACGCAGGCGATCAGCGAACCCTTGACAGTCCTGTAAGGGTGGTCACATGAACGTCTCGGAATCATGAATGTAAAGAACGATCCACGTCTGCCCTACCGCCCGGGACCGACTTCCCGGATAATCGATCCGATGACTTCTTCAGCGCCCAAGCCCGCCGGCGGTCACCGACTGACGGTGCCGCCGGGATTCGCCCCACCACCGTTGGGCGGGAAACGCGCCAGAAGCGACCTCACCACGACGATGACCACCATCACGACCGATCTGGCCGAGATCGGTGGTCTGCTCACCCCCGGCGAGGATCTCTCCGACCTCCAGCTGATCGCCGACAGCCTGACCGCACTGGCGGGCTTCGAGATGGCCACGATCAGCGTCGCGCGCGCCGACGGCCACCTCCACATGGTGGTGGTCTCGGGCCAGGAGTCCGCCCGCGCCGACCTGCTCGGCACCGTCACCCCCATCGAGCGGCTCGAGGCCGAGCTCGCCCGGGCCGACGACTGGGGCATCTTCAAGTTCGTGCCGGCGGAGCGGTTGGACCCGAACGCCGACGTGTACGGCTGGATCCCGACGATGACCACGATCGACGCCGCGGGCGCCTGGAACCCGCTCGACCTGCTGGTCGCGCCACTGCGCGACGACGCCGGCAAGCTTCGCGGCACCCTGATCGTCGACGTCCCGACCGACGGCCTCCGCCCCAACCCGGAGAAGCGCGCCGTGCTCGGCCGCCACGCGGTGCAGGCGCAGCGCGCCATCCTGCTCGCCCTGGAGCGTGAGGAGCTCTCCGAACAGGTACGCCTCGCCGAGGCCGCCCGCGACGTGATCCGCCGCGCCGGGCGCGAACTGGACCCCGACGAGATCCTCAACTCGCTGAGCACGGGTCTGGTCGACGTGCTCGACCTGACCGACTTCTGGCTGCACATGTCCAAGCCGGGCGGCCGGGGCATCCGCACCAAGATCTACCGGGAGGACTTCAAGCTCCCGATCGACGACCTGACCAGCCAGTTCATGGTCGACTACGGGCAATACCTCTGGGACCAGCGCAGCATCACCGTGCAGACCCCCGACGGCGCCGAGCGGCTCCCCCACCCCGACCCGGAGCGGCAGCAGCTGATCACCGAGTGGATCCGTCACTACAAGGTCGGCTCGATCGTCGGGGTCCCGATCGGCTCCGGCCAGACCTGGTACGGCGCGATGCTCCTCGGCCGCGGTCCCGACAAGCCCCACTGGAGCGAGCTCGAGCTGATCACCGCCGCCGACCTCGGCCGCGACTTCGGCCGCGTGGTCCACAACTCCAGGGCCTACCTGCGCCAGAAGGCGGCGGTCGACTCCCTGCGCGAGCTCGAGGCCCACAAGAGCCGGCTGATCGCGACGGTCGCCCACGAGCTGAAGAACCCGCTCTCCGCGTTCCGGTGGAACATCGAGTCGCTGCCCTACGCGGAGTCCGAGGACGAGTACGCCGAGGTGCTGACCGCGCTCACCCGCAACCGTGACCGCACCGAGAAGATCGTGGCCGACCTGGCGATGCTGTCGAAGGTCTCCGACCCCGACCACCTGCCGACCACGGTGCCGATCCAGGTCGCGCCCGTGCTCGAGGAGGTCCACAGCCAGCTCAGCGCCGAGATGCCCACCAGCGACGCCCACGAGCTCGTCTTCGAGATGCCGTCCGACGACGTCTACGTGACCCTCGCGCCGGGCGATCTGGACCGGGTGGTGATCAACCTGGTCACCAACGCGATCAAATACAGCCCCGAAGGCGGTCAGGTCATCGTGAGCACCCGCACCAGCCCCGGCTGGTTCGAGCTCCGGGTGACCGACCACGGCCTCGGGATCTCACCGGAGGACCAGGATCGGCTCTTCACCGAGTTCTTCCGTTCGACCAACCCCACAGCACTCAAACAGCCAGGCACCGGTCTCGGACTGACGATCGTGTCTCGAATCGTCAGTCGGCGCGGCGGACTGATATCCGTCGACTCGACCCCTGGCGTGGGAAGCACATTCCGTGTGACGCTGCCCATTGTTTAACCTTACGCAACGGGAACGGGTTGCATTTTCATCTCGGCGGAGAACTCATGACCAGTACGCCCTCAGAGGGTCCGGACGCGCCCAGCGGCGCCTCCGAGGCGTACCCGAGCCCGGATCCCGGTCTGCAGCTGATCGCGGAGGGGGTCACCGAGCTCGTCGGCTTCGGCGCCGCCGTGATCAACATCCGCCGAGGTGACGAGTTCGAGATCGTCGCGGCGTACGGGGACGAGACCGGCCACACCGTCGAGGGCGAGATGACCGTCGCCGAGATGCTCGGCACCCGGTTCCCGGTCTCGGTGGTCACCGACCTGCTGGACATGTCCGTGGACTGGGGCGACATCAAGTTCGTCCCCCACGAGAAGAACACCATCGGCGAGGCGGAGGGCTACTGGGTCCCCGACACCGACGAGGACATCCTGAAGGACCCGCAGGACTGGCACCGGCTCGACGAGCTCCTGGCGCCCTTCTACGACGAGAACGGGGAGCTCGTCGGCGTACTGTCGATCGACCGTCCGACCAACGGGCGCAGGCCCGGCCGGCGCCAGCAGCGGATCCTCAACCGGTTCGCCCGCCAGGCGAGGCGAACCGTGCTGCTGACCCTGCAGCGCGAATACCTCGAGGAGCGGGCCAACAACCTGCTCGAGGCCCAGAGCTTCCTGCGCGAGGCCAACTCCCAGCTCGGTCTCACCGAGGTGCTCGAGGTCACCCAGGAGGCGATGAGCCGGGGTCTCGACGCCGATGGCCTCTACGTGCAGGCTCAGGACGGCGAGGGCGGGTCCGTCGCCTATGCCTCCCCCGGCCTCGGCTGGAACGCCAACGACAGCAACCACATCGCCGCAGGACAGGCCTACCAGGCCACCCGGCTGTGGAACGCGGGCCAGCACGCCATCGTCAACCGCGAGCTGCTCCGGCACGCGCTGCAACAGGGCAGCGCGGAGCGGAGGATGTTCGCCAGGCTCGGCCTCGAGTTCCTCGACGCGGTGGAGGCGGACTCGCTCCTGGTCGTACCGATCGGGGTCGAGACCACCGCGCTGGGTCATCTGGTGCTGGTGCGTGGCTCGGGCCGGCCGCGCTGGACCGATGCCGAGGGGCGCCTCGCGATGGAGTTCGGTCGCGACTTCGGGCGCATCGTGCTCACCTCCAACGCCTACACCCAGGAGCGTGACCTCGCCCAGCGGCTCGCCACCGCCGACAAGGTGCACAGCCGGCTCATCGAGGCCGTCGCGCAGGAGCTGCACAACCCGCTGAGCGCCCTCACCACCGGCATCGACGCGATGCGTCACGAGGACCGCGGATCGCCGACCTGGTTCCAGCAGGTCGGCAACCTGATCAGCCGATCCGACCAGCTGGTCGCGATGGTCGACGACCTGCTGCTGTTCTCCCGCTTCTCCGACCCCTCGTCGCGGCCGGCGCTGGCCCACGTCGACCTGACGTCCCTTCTGCAGGAGATCTTCGAGCAGAGGACGTACGAGTCCGAGAAGCGTGGCATCGAGGTGAGCATCGACGTGCCCTCGCGCAGCGTCTACGTGCTGGGCGACCGCAGCGAGATCAAGGCGGCGATCCTCCGGCTGGTCGACAACGCGCTCGTCTACACCCACCGCGGCGGCCACATCCGGCTCTACATCGTGGAGAGCGCGAGCGAGGCGGCCATCTCGGTGACCGACAACGGCGTCGGCATCCCCGCGGCGGAGCAGATCCAGGTCTTCACCGAGTTCTACCGCGGGTCGAGCCAGGCGATCGGTGGCCGGAAGGGCGTCGGCCTCGGGCTCAGCATCGTCGACCGGGTCGCGCGCCGCCATGACGGCCGCGTCACGCTGCGCTCGGAGCCCGGCACCGGCACCCGCGTATCCCTCGTCCTTCCGTTGGCCAACGACGCCACCTCGCTTGGTTAACCAAACGTCACAATCTGGTCGAGACGGACGCCTACGGCTGCACAGCGCGCGTGTTTCGTGCAACACTCCGTGGTGCCCAGGTCCTCAGGACTGCCACGCAGTTGCAACACCCGCCCTGACCGACCTACCTGAGAGCAAGGATGCCCCCACCACAGTCAGTCGATGCCCTCGACGTGCCTGCGAGCACGCCGAGCAGGACGTCGCTGCCGGTGGCAGATCCCGCGCTGCAGATGATCTCCGAAGGCATCTGCGAGCTGCTCGGTTTCGGCATCTCCGCGATCAACGTCGTCCGCGGCGACGAGCTCGAGGTGGTCGCGGTCCACGGCTTCATCAGCGGCCTGAACTCGCACGGGCGCCGGGAGACGGCTGACGAGATCCTCGGCACCCGGTGGGCCCTCTCCGACCTGCGCGACAACCTCTCCCGCGGCGAGAACTGGGGCGCCTGGCGGTTCATCCCCCAGGAGCGGGTGAACCTTCACGAGGGCAGCTGGGTCTCGACGACCAACATGATCGACGCCGCCGACGCGTGGCACCCCCACGACATGCTGATCGCGCCGATCCTCGGTGACGACGGCTCCATCCAGGGCTGCCTCTCGGTGGACATGCCGGTCAGCGGCCGCCGGCCCGACTTCACCCAGCGCCGAGTGCTCAACCGGTTCGCGAAGCGCGCTCAGCGGGTCGTGCGCGGCTACCTCGAGCGCGAGCGGCTCTACGAGCGCGCCGCGAACCTGGAGACCGCCAAGGAGTTCCTGCGCGACGCCAGCTCCAAGCTCAGCCTCGCCGACGTGCTCGACACCAGCCACGACGCGCTGATCCGCGGCCTGGGTGCCGACGGGATCTGGATGGCGACCAAGGGCTCCCACAACGAGATGGTCGTGCACGCGACCCCGGGCCTCAACTGGGACCCCGACCCGGGCCTGGCCTCGCTCACCTCGCGGAACAGCTCCCGATACTGGGCGGACGGCACCTACTCGATCCTGAGCCGCGAGCGGATCACCGACTCCTCGGAGTGGAACGAGCAGGCCGCCGTCGTGAACGAGTTCTTCGAGACTCTGGGAGCGGCCAGCGCCCTGGTCGTTCCGGTCGGCGCCGACCACGAGTGGCTCGGCCACATCGTCCTGCTCCGCTCCCCGGGGCGGCCCACGTGGACCGACGCGGAGGGCCGGCTGGCGCTGGAGCTGGGCCGCGACTTCGGACGCATCGTGCTCACCGCCAACGCCTACACGCAGGAGCGCGACCTCGCCCAGCAGCTCGCCCACGCCGACCGCGAACGGAACCGGCTGATCGAGGCGGTCGCCCGTGAGCTCCGGATCCCGGTCAACGCGCTCGGCACCTCGCTCAACGCGTTGGCCGGCGAGCAGGCCAACACCCTGCCGTGGATCGTCCAGGTGGAGACGCTGACCGTACGCAGCGCCCAGATCGAGGGCATCGTCGGCGACCTGCTGCTCCTGTCCCGGATCCGCGACCCAGCCAACGCCCCCGGCGAGACCACGATCGAGGTCTCCGAGATGCTCGACGACGTGCTCGACGAGCTCGATCCCGACGCAGCCCAGAAGGACATCGAGTGCGTCCTCACGACGCCGACCGGGCCTGCGTACGTCGTCGGTGATCCTCGTGAGCTGCGCGCGGCCTTCCTGCACCTGATCAAGAACGCGCTGACCTACAGCTACCGGGGTTCGCGGGTGCAGCTGATGCTCTACAGCGCCGGCAGCGAGGTCACGATCATCGTCGCCGACGACGGTGTCGGCATCGCCTACGAGGAGCAGCCGGAGGTCTTCGACCCGTTCTACCGAGGCTCCAACTCCGCGCTCGGTGGTTCGCGCGGAGCTGGGCTCGGGCTGACGTTGGTCGAGCAGATCACCAGGCGCCACCACGGGTTGGTCGAGCTCGACTCACGCCCCGGTGAGGGCACCCGGGTGGCGCTGACGCTGCCTGGGGTCTAGGCCGCGGGGCGGATGTTCACCGAGGTAACTCGGTGAGTGCGCGCTGCCTTCGCGGAACTCCACGAAGGCAGCGCCACTCGACCGAGGTGACTCGGTGAACGGTCAGTGGCTCCCGAGCTTCTGGAGCAGCAGCGCCTCGGCGACGACGACGCGTCGGAACTCGGCGAGGTGGAGGCCCTCGTTGGCGCCGTGGGCGCGAGTGTCGGGGTCCTCGACGCCGGTGACCAGCACGCTGGCCTGCGGGAACGCCTCGAGGAACTCCGCGATGAACGGGATCGAGCCGCCCACGCCCATGTCGATCGGGGCGGTGCCGTCCCAGGCCTCGGTGAAAGCGGCACGGGCGGCGTCGTAGGCGGGGCCGGTCGCGTCCAGGGCGATCGGCTCACCGGTGTCGACGACCTTGGTGGTCAGCTCGGCGCCCCACGGGACGTGCTTCTCCAGGTGCTGGGTGAGGGCGGCGACGGCGTTCTCTCCGGAGTCGCCCGGAGCGATCCGGATGGTGACCTTGGCGCGTGCGGTGGGCGAGAGCGTGTTGGAGGCACCGTCGACCTTGGGGGCGTCCAGACCGGTGATCGTGATCGCCGGCTGCGTCCACATCCGCTCGACGGCACTGCCCGTACCGACCCACTGCAGACCATCGATGGCCCCGGACTCGGCACGGAGCCTGTCCTCGGGGTAGTCGACATCCGCCGCCTGCCCGGAGACGAGCCCCTCGACCGCGGGCGCGCCGTTCTCGTCCCAGAGGGAGTTGAGGAGGCGTACGAGGGCCATGATCGCGTCGGGAGCCAGACCGCCCCACATGCCGGAGTGGACCGCGTGACCCAGGGTGCGGAGCTCGACGTCGACGCGGATGAGACCGCGCAGCGACGTGGTCAGCGCCGGGACGCCGATGTCCCAGTTGCCGGAGTCGGCGATCACGATGACGTCGGCCTTCAGCTTGTCCTGGTGCTTCTCCAGCAGCTGGGGCAGCGTGGCCGAGGCGACCTCCTCCTCACCCTCGATGAAGAGGCGCACGGTGACCGGGAGGTCGTCACCCAGGACCCGGACCGCGCCGATGTGGGCCGCGATGCCGGCCTTGTCGTCGGCCGCACCGCGCCCGTAGAGCCGGTCCCCGACCTCGGTGGGCTCGAACGGCGGGGTGTTCCAGTCGGCGTGGTCGTTCTCCGGCTGGACGTCGTGGTGGGCGTAGAGCAGCACCGTCGGGGCACCCTCGGGGCCCTTCTTCTCACCGACGATGGCCGGCGGAGCGCCGTCGAAGGCACGCACGATCTCCACGTCGAAGCCCTCGGCCGCGAAGAGGTCGCGGGTCTTCTCGGCGCTCTTCTCGACCTCGCTCAGGCGCTCAGGGTCGGCGCTCACGGACTCGATCCGCACAAGGTCCTCGAGGTCCTTGCGGATCCCGGGGAAGAGGTCGTCTACACGGGCCTTGATGTCTTCGGTGGAGTGGCTCATAGGGTGAGATTACAAGGGCAGGTACGCCGACAGGTCGGTGCGTTCTCCAGACGCCCTGACCCGGGCCTGATCGACGGCATCCGACCAGGTCATCGCTCCGGTGGCGAGGGCGATCCAGGTGACCGCATCGGTCTCGATCACCGCCGGCGGGGTGCCGCGGGTGTGGCGTACGCCTTCGATGACCTGCGCCGCGGCATAGGGTGGGACGCGCACCTCGACGCTCTTGCCCGGCGCGCGCTGCTCCAGCACGGCGAGGAAGTGCTTGGTCAGGAGCCGTAGGTCGGCCTTGGCGGGCTCCTCGGCGCGTACGCGATCCAGAGCATCGGCCACGTCAGCCGCGGCCGCGGGCTTGAGTCGGGCTGGCACGTCGACACCCTATCTGCGGCGGTTTCCCACCGTGGCGGCACGCGACCACTACGCTCCGGTGACGTGGGACTGGAGAGACTCGAGTCGGAGATGGTGCTGACGACCGTCGAGACGCTGCACGGACGGATCGCGGCACGCTTCCCCGACCGTGGCCTGGTGAAGGTCGCGGAGGAGCTGAGCGGGCTGATCAGGGAGTCCTCCGGCGTCGGGGACCGGCTCCGGCGACGGTTGCTGTGGACGCGCGGGGTCTCCCGCGTGCTGATCCTGGCCGTCCTCGTGCTGACGTTGGTCGCCATCATCTGGGGTCTCGCGACGGCGTTCGGTGACGAGACGCTCACCGGCGTCCAGTGGCTACCGCTGATGGAGAGCACCGTCAACGACCTCATCTTCGCCGCGGTCGCGATCTTCTTCCTCTACACGATCCCGGAGCGCCTGCTGCGGTCGCGGGCGCTGAAGCTGCTGCACCGGCTGCGCTCGCTGGCCCACATCATCGACATGCACCAGCTCACCAAGGACCCCGAGCGGCTGCGTACCGGGTTCACGCCCACCTCGGCCAGCGTCCGGCTCACCCTCGACGCCGACGAGCTGATCCACTATCTGGAGTACTGCTCCGAGCTGCTCAGCCTCGTCGGCAAGACGGCCGCGCTGTGCGCCGAGGACTCCCAGGACAACGTCGTCCTGGACACGGTCAGCACCGTCGAGGGCCTCACCGTCGACCTCTCCCGCAAGATCTGGCAGAAGATCCAGGTCGTCGGCGAGCTGCGCGAGGAGCAGTCGTCCTCTGCCTAGGATCCGTCGCATGAGTTCACGGACGGAGTGGTCGATCCTCGCGGTCGACACGAGCTCCGGTGAGACCCTCGTCGAGTCCGCCCCGGACCTGTTGCTGCCGACCGCCAGCGTCGCCAAGATCTTCCTGCTGCACCATCTCGCCGAGCTGCTCGACGAGGACGCGTCGCTGGGGCAGCTGATGCTGCGCAAGGACAGCGTCGCGCCGGTGGCCGACAGCGGCCTGTGGCAGCATCTCGACGCCCCCGCGCTGACCCTGAACGACTGCGCCCGGCTGGTGGGCGCGGTCTCGGACAACCTGGCCACCAACGTGCTTCTCGGCCACGTCGGCCTCGCTCCGGTCCAGGCCGTCGCGCGTCGGCTGGCCGCGGGCGGGTCGATGCTGAACGACTCGGTCCGGGACGTACGCGGGCCGGAGGACCCACCGATGCTCTCCATCGGCTGTGCCGCCGACTGGGTCGCCTACTTCCGTACGCCACACCCCACCGTCTTGTCCTGGCTGGCGCCGTCCACCGACCTGTCGATGGTCTCCGCCGCGTTCGGCCTGGACCCGCTGGCCCACACCGATCCTGTTCACGACCTGCGGGTGTGGAGCAAGACCGGCACCGACGAGGGTGTCCGCGCCGAGGTCGGACTGCTCGACGTCGGTGGCCGCCAGGCCGCGTACGCGGTCATCTGCCGGTTCCCGGGGGAGGTCATCCCGGTGCTGGCTCAGATGCGGGCGTACGGCACGCTGATCCTGGATGCGTTGCAGGAAACCGACGCTCCAGGCCCCGGTTCGGCACGGTAGGAGATCAGCTTGTTCAGCATCGACCTCGGGAACGGCGCGGAGATGGTCCTGCGTGACCGGTCGACCGACTTCGCCGTCCACCAGCTCATCAACGCCAACCTCGACCACCTCCGGGAGTGGGAGCCGTGGGCGCACGGCAACCAGACCATGCTGAGCGTCGCCGGTTTCGGCACCTACCTGCTGAACCAGTGGGTCAAGGGCGAGGCGGTCCCGTGCGTCATCCGCCAGGACGGCAAGGTCGCCGGCGCCACGACCGCGCGGATCAACCTCTACGAGAAGTCGGCCACGATCGGCTACTGGCTGGGTGAGGCGTACGAGGGCCGCGGCCTGATCACCCGGGCCGTCTCGGCGCTGCTGGACACCCTCTTCGACGAGTACGACATCGCCCGGGCGATCATCGACACCTCCGTCTTCAACAAGCGCAGCCGCGCGGTCGCCGAGCGTCTCGGCTTCACCCACGAGGGCACCATGCGCGGCGCGCAGGCCTATCCGGGCGAGCGCCGGGACCTGGTGGTCTACGGGCTCCTGCGCGAGGAGTGGGCGGCCCGCTCAGGCAGATGAGCGGACGAAACGCTGCCCCGCCTGCTTGACCAGCTCGGCCAGCTCGGCGGGCTGCTCGACCGTGAAGTCGGCCTCGACGCCGGCGAGGATCATCATGGGCCAGCCCAGATCGTCGGCGTGCATGCGCAGCCGGCAGCCACCTTCGGCGGGCTCGACCTCGCCCCAGCGTCCCACCCGCTGCGCGACCACCTCGGGCTCGACGCCGAAGTGGACGCAGATCTCATGGGCTGCGGGGCGGGAGCGGATGCCCGCCTGCACGTACGCGGCCGCGTCCCCGCCCGGGATCTCCCGCGGGCGGAACACCTGACCGGTGGTCGTCGGGTCGCTGACCCGGTCGACACGGAAGGATCGCCAGTCCTGGCGGACCCGGTCGTAGGCGAGGAGATACCAGCGGTTGCCGAGCGTCACCAGCCGGTGTGGCTCCACGCGCCGCCGGGTCGGCTCGGCCTCGGGCGCCTGGTAGGTGAACGTCAGCGCCTCGTCGTCGCGGCAGGCCTGCGCCAGGATCCCGAGCACACCCGCGTCCAGCGGGACCCGGCCGCCCCAGGGGAGGGAGTCGGTCTGCGAGGTGACTGCGTCCATCCGCCGCCGCAGCCGCGGTGGCATCAGCGCGACGACCTTCCCCAGCGCCTGGGCCGAGGTGTCCCCCATCCCGGCGACCAGGCCGGCAGCGGCGGTGCGCAGCCCGACGGCGATCGCGACCGCCTCCTCGTCGTCGAGCAGCAACGGCGGCAGCGCGTTGCCGGCCCGGAGCTGGTAGCCCCCGGCCACCCCGCGGGTGGCGTCCACGTCGTAGCCGAGATCGCGCAGCCGCTCGATGTCCCGCCGCAACGTACGGTCGCTGACCTCGAGGCGTACGGACAGCTCCGTGCCGGGCCAGAAACGGTGGGTCTGCAGCAGGGAGAGGAGCTGCAGCATCCGGGCGCTCGTGCTCATGAATCCGACCCTAAGCGTGATTGCGGCCAGGTCGTGACCTGATTCGCACATGAACTGAAACGAGACCGCGCGTCGGGGGGCTCGCCCCCTCCTCGAGCCGACCGACGCCGCGCTAGCTCTCTCTTACCCACTCGCGGGACTTCTAAACCGGATCCCGGAAGAAAGTTTCGAAAGCGGACAGAAGCTGACCGCATGACGTCAGAGGCTGGAGGCATGACGAACCACAGCAACCAGCGGCCGGTGATCCGCACTCAGGCGCTGACCAGGCACTTCACCCGAAGCAAGAAGACCGTCGAAGCCGTACGCGGGCTCGATCTGGAGATCCACCAAGGTGAGCTCGTCGCCTTCCTCGGTCCCAACGGAGCCGGCAAGTCGACGACCCTGCGGATGCTGACCACCCTCATCCCGCCCACCTCCGGCACCGCCGAGGTCGCCGGCCACGACGTCGTCCGCTCCCGCGCGGCCGTCCGGCGCTCGATCGGCTACGTCGGTCAGGGCAACGCCGCGGCCTTCGTCCAGCGTGGCCGCGACGAGCTGATGTCCCAGGCCCGCGCCCACGGCATCCCGCGAGCCGCCGCGAAGGCGCGCATCGAGGAGCTGCTCGTGGCCTTCGACCTCCAGGAGTACGCCGACCGAGCCGTGCAGACGCTCAGCGGGGGCCAGCGGCGGCGACTCGACATCGCGATCGGGCTGCTCAACCACCCCGAGGTGCTGTTCCTCGACGAGCCCTCGACCGGCCTCGATCCGCAGAACCGCGCCAACCTGCAGGAGCAGATCCGCCGCCTCCACGAGGGCGGCACCACGATCGTCCTCACCACCCACTACCTCGAGGAGGCGGACGCACTCGCCGGACGGGTGATCGTCATCGACCACGGCGTGGTGATCGCCGACGACACCGCCACCCGCCTCAAGGAGCGGCTCGGCGACCTGGTGCTCCTCGGCTTCGACAGCGAGGCCGACGCCGCGACCGCGGCCGCTCGCGCCGAGTCGTCGCTGACCGGTCCCACCCTCATCGAGCGCATCGGGACGCAGGTGTCGATCCGCACGCCGCGCGGCGCCGACAGCGCCCCGGCGATGGCGATCGACCTGGCCGCCCACGGCACGCCCGCGATCCGGATGGAGGTCCACGCCCCCACCCTCGACGACGTCTTCCTCGACCTGACCGGCCGCAGCCTGCGCGAGTCGGCCGAGTCCACCCACACCGCCACCACCCAGACCGAAGGAGCAGCAGCATGACCACTCTCACCGTCCCCGCCACACAGGTCCGCCACGCCTCCCGCGTCCCGAGCCGCTCGACCGGGTTCCTCACCGACACCTGGACCGTGCTGCTCCGCGAGCTCACACCCAAGCTGCGTCAGCCGGCCTCCATGCTGTTCGCGATGGTGCAGCCGCTGGTCTTCCTCGGCCTCTTCGCCCCGCTCCTGCCCGACGTCGAGACCGGCAGCGCGCTGCAGTGGTTCGTGCCGGGCATCGTCGTGATGACCGCACTCATGGGCGCCTCGATGACCGGCGCCGACCTGACCGCCGAGATCCGCTCCGGCTCCCACGAGCGGCTGCTGGTCTCGCCCCTGTCGAGGCCGTCCCTGCTGGTCGGACGGGCCCTGAAGGAGGTCGTGCCGGTCCTGTTCCAGACGGTCGTCATCCTCGCCGTGGTGACCCCGTTCAGCTTCGACCTCCACCTCGGCGGGGTCCTGGTCGGAGCCGTCATCGTCTCGCTCTTCGCGATCGGTCTGGGCGCGCTCAGCTTCGCGCTGGCCACCGCCGCGAAGGAGCAGGACTGGGTGTTCTGGACGGTCCAGCAGATGCTGATCTTCCCGCTGCTGCTCCTCTCCGGCGTCCTGCTCCCCCTCGACGGCGCTCCCGGCTGGCTGCGGTTCCTCAGCGACATCAACCCGATGACGTACGTCGTGGAGGCGGAGCGGGCGCTCTTCGCCGGCCAGTTCCCGGCCGATGTCGTCATCGGCGGCTTCGTCGCGGCCGCTGCCGTCGCGGTGGGCGGGGTGCTCGTCGGCGTACGGACCATGGAGAGGTCGAGCTGAGGTCGAGCCGAAACCCCTTGACCTCAAGTTCACTTTAGCTTCCACACTGGACGCATGACACCCCGACCCCGCACGGCCCCGAGCCCGACAACGATCGTGCTCACCGTCATCGCCGGCACGGTGATGATCCCGATCGACATCACGATCGTCGCGGTAGCGATCGCCCGTCTCTCCCAGGAGACGGGCGCTTCGCTGCCGGTGATCCAATGGGTCGCGACCGGCTACACGCTCGCCCTGGCAACGGTCATCCCGGCCGCGGCCTGGGCGATCAGCCGGTTCGGCGCGCGCCAGGTCTTCCTGACCGCGATCGGGGTCTTCACCATCGGGTCCGGGCTGGTCGCGGCCTCGTGGAACGTCGAGTCGCTGATCGCGTTCCGGGTGCTGCAGGGGCTCGGCGGCGGCTTCGTGATGCCGGCCGCGATGACCCTGACACTGCGCTCGGCCCCACCCGAGGAGCGGGGCCGCCTGATGGCGCTGATGGGCCTGCCGGTGCTGGTCGGGCCCGTCTTCGGACCGGTGCTCGGAGGCTGGCTGCTCGACACGATGTCGTGGCGGTGGATGTTCTTGATCAACCTGCCGCTGGGTGTGCTCGGCCTCGTCCTCGGGATGCGCAACCTTCCGCGCCTGGAGCGCGGCCCGAGCGCCCGCCTGGACGTACGCGGCCTGCTCCTGCTTCCGCCCGCGATGGCACTCCTCGTGCTGGGCACCTCGTTCGCCGAGGGCACCCTGCTCGACGCTCAGGTACTGCTCCCGATCGGGGCCGGGATCATCCTCGTGGCGCTCTTCGTCCGGCACGCGCTCCGCGCCGCGGCTCCTCTGCTGGACATCCGGCTCCTCGGCCGGCGCCTGACCGGCGGCAGCGCCGCGCTGCTGGTCTGCTTCGCCGGCGGCTACTTCGGCTCGATGATCCTGGTGCCGCTCTACTGGCAGGTCGTACGCGGCGAGTCCGCGACCACCGCAGGCCTGCTGATGGCTCCGGCCGGTATCGCGGCCGGGATCATGATCCAGATCTCCGGTCGACTCATCGACCGCTACCCGCCGCTGCCGGTGATCGGCTCGGGCATCGTGGTCTCCACGCTGGGCTTCGGCGCCCTGGCGCTCCAGCTGAGCGCTGACGCACCGATGCTGCAGCTGGCGACGACCCACGCCATCGCGACCGCAGGCGCCGGGTTCGTGATGCTGCCGACCATGACCATCGCGACCCGCTACCTCGAGGACAGCGCCATCCCGGCCGGCTCGACGATGATCAACGTGCTGAACCAGGTCGCCACCGCCCTGTGCACCGCCGGCGTCTCGGTGCTCCTGGCCGCCGCACTCTCCACCCGCCTGCCCGGGCTGGGCAGCGACGGCATCGGTGCGCTCGGCTCCCTCTCGCCCACCGAGCGAGCGGCCGTCGCACCGCTGGCCGCCGAGGCCCTGCAGGTCGCGTTCTGGCTCCCGGTCACGATGATGGCGATCTCGGCCGTGGTCGCGTTCGTCGTCTTCCGGCGTACGCCGTCGGCACGGCAGGCGCCTGCCGACAGCCGTCGGCCCGTCGCCGCGGTCGCTGACTAGATCGTCACCACTGGCGGTTGTCGCCGGGATACGGAGGACCGGGGTTGCCGGGGCGACCGGGGTTCGGGCGCGGGCTCGGGCGCGGGATTTGGCGGCCCGGGTTGGGGTGGCCGGGACCCGCCGGGTGCACCTGGCCCCGGTAGACCGGGCCGCCAGGGTGCGGGCGGACGTGCCGCGCGGGAGGTGCCTCCAGGTCGCGCCGGAGCCGTTCGCGGCGCCGGCGACGAGCCAGCAGGAAGGCGATGAGCAGACCCAGCCCCGAGAGCCCGAGCACCCCGACAGCCATCTCGACGTACCCGATCCCGAACAGCCCGCTGGAGGTGGGAGCCGGACCGTCCGAGGCGTCGCTGAAGGTCACCGGGCCGGCGGTCTCCGAGTCGTCGCCCGCGAGCGCCGACTCGGACTCGGACGGTGACGCCGAGGCCGAGGGCGACGTCGACTTCGACGGCGATGCGGAGGCGGACGGCGTACGCGACGGGGTCGGCGACGCGGTCGCCGACTTCTTGGGCTTCGGGGTCTCACGAGGAGCTTCGGTCGTCGCCGGAGCGGTCGGCGCCGGCGTGGTGGCCTTCGGCTTCGCAGTCGGCCGCACGCCCGGCGGGTACTTCGCGAAGACCTGGACGCCCCAGCTGGTGCCGTCGACCACCACGAAGGCGATCCCGATGTGGGTGTAGTCGCCGAGGATGTTGGCCCGGTGCCCGTCGGAGTTCATCCAGCCCTTGTGCATCTCGGCACCGGTCGGATAGCCCATGGCGACGTTTTCCCCGATCCCCTGCCACCCCTCCGGCACCTGCTCGGCGAGGTCAGGGTTGTGCGAGAGCGCTCCGTCGGCGGCGATCTTGTAGGCCCACTTCCGCGCCAGCCCGTCGAGCGCGGAGTCGCGCGTCAGCGGGCCCAGTCCCGCGTCAGAACGAGCGGTGTTCGCGAGCCGCTTGATCGTCCCGCCCTCCCCCGCGGAGGCCGGACCAGCGCTGACGAGCAGCGCGGCAGCCGCCAGCAGCAGGGCGAGGACATAGGACGCGGGGCGATGCAGGTGGGGGAACATCCCCGCCAGGGTATCTACCTTTACTCAGGAGTGCTGCGCCCGACGTGGCGCTCGATGTGGGCCGCGATCCCAGCCATCAGCAGGCCCTGCCCGAAGGCCGAGGGGTCATCGGAGTCGGATCCCTCGCCCGACTCGGCGGGCCGCCAGGTGGCCATCGACGCCATCAGATGCGGGAAACGCTCCGGATCCGCGTACGTCACGAGCATCTGCTCGAAGGTCGCGAAGGGGTTCTCCGCCAACCGAGCCGCCTCGACCTCGACCCGAGCCTCACCCAGGCCGTACTGGGAGATGATCCCCAGGATCGCCAGCTTCTCCTCCGCGGGCAGAGCCACCTCGCGCAGGTAGTAGAACCCCAGGTCGATCCAGGCGAGCCGGTTCGGCCCCGGGAGCGTGGCGGCGAGCGGCAGGTCCAGGAACCACGGCTTGCTCAGCGCCAGGTCGACCTGCGCACGCATCCAGGCCGCCAGGCCCTCGCGCCAGTCGAGGTCTCGCGGCGGCGCGGGCAGGTCCGCGCAGAGGCGGTCGGCGAGCAGGATGAGCAGCTCGTCCTTGTTCTTCACGTGGCGGTAGAGGGCCATCGGCGAGCAGCCCGCCGCCTCGGCGACCCGGGCCATCGAGACGGCGGCAAGGCCCTGCTCGTCGGCGATGGCGTAGGCGGCCTCGACGATCTGGGCGACGCTCAGCGCCGGCTTGGGGCCGCGCCGGCCGGCCGGAGGCTTGCCCCACAGACGAGGGATCAGTTCGGAACTCATCGCGTCCATCATGCACTGCTCCTTCCAGAAACGGGTTGACCGCCTTCTCTATCTGCGTACCCTATAAACAGTTAACCTCATACGCTATTAGATCGGACGGTTCATGAGCACTTCGACACGACCCCTGGTGCGCCAATGGTGGGTCTTCCCGCTGGCCGCCGCGACGGTGATCTTCCTGGTGACGGCGCTGCCGCGGTATGTCGGCCTGGACCCGTCGCAGTCGCTCGTTCCCACCGACCGCGGCCCGGCGTTCTACCCGGCGCTGGTGATGCACATCTTCTTCGGCTCGGTGATGCTCTGCTGCGGCGTACTCCAGCTGTGGCCGTGGCTTCGCAACAACCACCCGAAGGTGCACCGCTGGACCGGGCGCACCTATGTCATCACCGCGATCCCGACGGGCCTGGCGGCGCTGGTCACCAGCCAGTTCCCCGCCGCCGGACCGTCCCAGCAGGTCGGCAACACGTTCCTAGCCGTGCTGTTCCTGCTGTTCACCGTGCAGGGCTACCGTGCCGCGCGGCAGCGGCGGTTCAAGGACCACCGCGAATGGATGTACCGCAGCTATGCGATGGCGTTCTCGATCGTCGCCAACCGCTTCTGGGGGATGGTGATGATCATGGTCTTCGTGCCCGAGGTCATGACCGGCGCCGACCTCGGCACCGAGGACCCCACCCTCGCCAGCGCCGCCGCGGCCTCGGCCTGGGTCAGCTGGGTCGTGAACCTGCTGATCGCCGAGTGGATCATCCACCGCAAGCCGCGCCGGCGAGCCGACCGCACCGACCGTCAGGCCAGTGCGTCCCGCAGGGTCGAGCGCCAGACGCCGGTGAGCTCCTCGAGCGGGATCTCGACGCTGCCGCCGTCATAGGCAATCGAGTAGGTGGCGCCGCCGGTCACACCGAGCTTCGTCGCCGCCACCCCGTGGCGCTCGGCCAGCGAGGTGAGCCGCTCGACGTCGTCGGCCTTGACGGTGACGAGCGCACGGGCGACCGACTCCGAGAAGAGCGCGACGAACGGGTCGCCGGCGAGCGTGACGGAGACGCCTAGCCCTGCGGACATCGCCGGCTCGGCCAGCGCCTGCATCAGGCCACCGTCGGAGAGGTCGTGGGCGGAGGTGACGAAGCGCGCCTCCAGCAGCAGCTCGGCGAGCGCCTTCTCCGCCGCCAGGTTCACCTTCGGCGGCAGCCCGCCGAGGTGGCCGTGGACGACGTGGGCCCACTCCGAGCCGGAGAGCTCCTCGTGGGTCTCACCGAGGAGGACGACGACCTCGTCGGCCGCCTGGAAGTCCGAAGGCGTACGCGT
Source organism: Nocardioides sp. NPDC059952 (assembly GCF_042730435.1). Taxonomy (NCBI): domain Bacteria; kingdom Bacillati; phylum Actinomycetota; class Actinomycetes; order Propionibacteriales; family Nocardioidaceae; genus Nocardioides; species Nocardioides sp. NPDC059952. The sequence continues at coordinate 32,601 of NZ_JBHWLY010000019.1, forward strand.
GGTGACGTCCTCGATCACACCGAGCGTCGCGACCACCGGCGTCGGGTGGATGGCGACCTCGCCGGTCTGGTTGTAGAGGGAGACGTTGCCGCCGGTGACCGGGATGCCGAGCTCGAGGCAGGCGTCCTTCAGACCGCGGGTGGCCTCGGCGAACTGCCACATCACGTCGGGGTCCTCCGGGGAGCCGAAGTTGAGGCAGTCGGAGATGGCCAGCGGCTTGGCACCGACGGAGGCGACGTTGCGGTAGGACTCGGACAGGGCCAGCTGGGCACCGGCGTAGGGGTCCAGCTTGGCGAAGCGACCGTTGGCGTCGGTGGCGAGCGCGACACCGAGGTTGGTCGACTCGTCGACACGGATCATGCCGCCGTCGGCGGGCTGGGAGAGGACGGTGTTGCCGCGCACGTAGCGGTCGTACTGCTCGGTGATCCAGGACTTGTCGCACAGGTTCTCCGAGGCGACCAGCTTCAGAACGGTCTCGCGGAGCTCGTCGGCAGAGGCCGCGCGCGGGAGCTTCTCGGCGACGTCGGCCTGCAGCGCGTCCTGCCACGACGGGCGGGCGTAGGGGCGCTCGTAGACCGGGCCGTCGTGGGCGACGGTGCGCGGGTCGACGTCGACGATCGGCTCGCCGTGCCAGTCGACGCGGAGCCGGCCCTCGCCGGTGACGGTGCCGATCGTGGCGGCTTCGACGTCCCACTTGTCGCAGATGGCCATGAAGGTGGCCTCGTCCTCGGGCGCGATGACGGCCATCATCCGCTCCTGGGACTCGCTCATCAGGATCTCCTCCGGCGCGAGCGTCGAGTCGCGCAGCGGGACCTTGGTCAGCTCGACGTGCATGCCGCCGTCACCGGCGGCGGCGAGCTCGGAGGTGGCGCACGAGATGCCGGCCGCGCCGAAGTCCTGGATGCCGCGCACGATGCCGGCCGCGAAGAGCTCGAGGGTGCACTCGATCAGCAGCTTCTCCATGAACGGGTCGCCGACCTGGACGCTCGGTCGCTTCGCGGGACCGTCCTCGTCGAACTCCACCGAAGCCAGGATGGAGGCGCCGCCGATGCCGTCGCCACCGGTGCGCGCGCCGTACATGATCACCAGGTTGCCAGCGCCCGACGCCTTGGCGAGGTGGAGGTCCTCGTGGCGGAGCACGCCGACACAGAGGGCGTTGACCAGCGGGTTGCCGAGGTAGGAGGCGTCGAAGACGGCCTCGCCGCCGATGTTCGGCAGGCCCAGGCAGTTGCCGTAGTGGCCGACCCCGGAGACGATCCCGGGCAGCACCCGGTGGGTGTCCGGCTCGCTCAGCGGACCGAAGCGGAGCGGGTCCATGACGGCGACCGGCCGCGCGCCCATCGCGAGGATGTCGCGGACGATGCCGCCGACACCGGTCGCGGCGCCCTGGTGCGGCTCGACATAGCTCGGGTGGTTGTGCGACTCGACCTTGAAGGTGACCGCGTAGCCCTGGCCGACGTCGAGCACGCCCGCGTTCTCACCGATGCCGGCGAGCATCTTGCCGGCCGGGGTCTCCTGCGGGATCTCGCCGAACTGCTTCAGGTGCACCTTGGAGGACTTGTAGGAGCAGTGCTCCGACCACATCACCGAGTACATCGCCAGCTCCGCGCCGGTCGGCCGGCGGCCGAGGATGCGCCTGATCTCGGCGTACTCGTCCTCCTTCAGGCCGAGCTCGGCCCAGGGCTGCTCGCGGTCGGGGTCACCGGCAGCGTGGTGCACGGTGTCCAGGAGCGGAAGATCGGACGCAACGGCAGCGGACGAAGTCTCGGTCACGGGCAGAAATCTACGTCAGAAGTGCCCAATCCCCCGAGTCCTCAGCGGGGCAGCCCGCGCCACTCCCGCAGGTCGCGGATCTCACCGAACTCCTCGAGCGCCTGCCGGGCGACCTCACCGTCGCCGGCGTAGGCGGCGACGCTCCAGCCGTGACCCTCCACCATCTCGGCGGTGACCCAGGAGGCCTGGCCGTGCGGGGTGGGCAATCGGCGCGGGCGCCAGGAGAGCGACATCGCGCCGTCGGAGCGCTGCTCGATCATCGGGGTCGAACCGGTGGCGGTGTACTTCCTCTGGCCGGTGCGCCACTCGCTCCAGTAGGCGTAGTGGAGGTAGACCGGGGTGCCGCGCCAGGACATCGAGCACTCGATGAAGAGGCGATGTCCTGAGCTTGTCGAAGGGTCGCCCTCGCCGGTCTCGCCCGAGGCGCACTCGCCGCTCCGGAAGGCGTCCTCGTAGTCCGGAAAGACCCACTTCAGACCGTCGGCACCACGCGGGTCAGGGCACCGGGTCAGGGAGCCGGCGCCGTTGCCGTCCCAGCAGACGTAGGGCGTGTTGGCCTGCCTGGTGGTCGAGCTGACCTGGTCGGCGACCGCGAACGGCCCGATCACCTGGCCGCCGTGCGCGACATGGATGATCCCGGCGACCGTCAGCGCGAGCATGACCGTGATCGCGAAGAGGACCGGCGTCACCCGATCGCGTCGCTGCTGCACCGGTCCCCACCCCCTTGGCGATCCGTTCTTTACCAAGGTAACGCCGCCACGCCGCTTTGGTTAGGGCCCAGATGCCACGGGACCAACGTCCCGTCGCGTCCGCGACCCGAGACCCCCGCCCGCCGGTCGGACGGTCACCTAGTCTTCTATTCCTAGTTATTCACTAAAGAAAGGCCATACGGTGTCCTCCCCCAGCACATTCAGCCGACGCAGCCTGCTCGCCACCGGAGCCGGCGCGGTCGCCGCCACCGGCCTCGCCACCCCCGCCAACGCAGCCGCCGAGACGCCGTTCAGAGCCCGCAAGGTCAACCGGCCCAAGCGCAAGCCCAACCTGCTGGTGATCCTCGGCGACGACCTCGGCTGGGCCGACCTGTCCGCGTACGGCTCCCCCGACATCAAGACACCCCACCTGGACCGGCTCGCGGCCTCGGGTGTGCGGTTCACCGATGCGTACTCCGCCTCCTCGGTCTGCTCCCCCACCCGCTTCGGCCTCTACACCGGGCGCTACCCCGGTCGCCTGGCCGGCGGGCTGCCGGAGCCCATCGCCTCTCCGAACAAGCTCCACGGCATCCCGCTCGACCACCCGACGCTGGCCTCATTGCTCAAGGAGCAGGGCTACTCGACCGCGCTCTTCGGCAAGTGGCACTGCGGATTCCTGCCCTGGTACAGCCCGACCCGGGTCGGCTGGGACGAGTTCTTCGGCAACTTCTCCGGCGGGATCGACTACTTCTCGAAGTTCAGCCACAACGGTGCGTACGACCTCTATGAGGACGAGGTGGAGGTCGAGGACCTGCGCTACTACACCGAGATCGTGACCGAGAAGGCCGTCGACTTCATCGAGCGCGACCACCAGGACCCCTGGCTCCTCAACCTCAACTTCACCACCCCGCACTGGCCCTGGGAGGGACCGGACGACAGGGATGTCAGCGACGAGCTGACCGCCCGGCTCAAGGACGGGGAGAGCGGCGTGCTCTTCCACCGGGACGGCGGCTCGCTGGCGACGTACAAGACCATGGTCGAGGATCTCGACCAGTCGATCGGCCAGGTCGTCCGGGCGCTCGAGCGCACCGGTCAGCTCCGCGACACCGTCGTCTTCTTCGCCAGCGACAACGGCGGCGAGCGGTTCTCCAACGTGTGGCCGTTCACCGGAGCGAAGTCGGGCCTCAACGAGGGCGGCATCCGGGTGCCCACCATCCTGAGCTGGCCCGGCACCCTGCCCGGCCGCCAGGTCAGCGACGAGCCCGCGGTCACGACCGACTGGACCGCGACCTTCCTGGAGCTCGCCGGCGCGACGCCGGCGCAGGACTACCCGCTGGACGGCACCAGCCTGGTGCCACTCCTCTTCGGCGGCCGGCCGCGCGAGACCCAGGACCTCTTCTGGCGCATGCGCGGACAGCGGGCGCTGCGCCGCGGCTCGCTCAAGTACCTGCAGCTGGACGGCACCGACCACCTCTACGACCTGAGCGAGGACGTACGCGAGCAGGCCGACCTGGCCCGGAAGCGGCCCGAGGACCTGGCCGAGCTCCGTGCTGCCTGGGAGAGGATCGACGAGACCCTGCTGGCGTACTCCTGACGCAGCCTGGGCGAGTCCACTGGTAACTAAGTGACGGTTGTGACTACCGTGACGAAATATGGGGGACTTCACCAGGTTCAAGTACGTCAGACGGGCACTCGGCGCGGGCTTGGTCTCGGGCGTCGTCGGCGGGGCGCGGGGGCGCCCCCCCCCCCCCCCCCCCCCCCCCCGGCGGGGGGGGGCCCCCCCCGCCGCCGTGGGCTACGGCGACGTCCTCGAGGTGTCCAACGCCCAGGTCGCGCAGGCGCTCGCGGCCTCGGGCCGCGGGATCGCGGTGGTCTCCGACGACCCGCGCTTCGGCCTGCTGCCCCTGCACATCGAGGCCCCCGCCGGGCGCGTGCGGATCAGGCTGTACGCGGCCTGGGACCCGCAGCACCATGCCGCCGAGGCCCTCTCCGCCCTGGCCGAACGGCTCTCGGCGTTCTGCGTCGAGCGCTACGGCGCCGACGTCGCCGTCCGCTGAGCGGAGATCGACGTCAGAGCGGCCAGGATCCGCTCGGTGACCTCGTCGACCGGGCCGAGGCCGTCGACGGCGGCGAGGAGGTCGCGCTCGGCGTAGCTGTCGGCGAGCGGGCCGGTCTCGGCGGCGTACACCTCCAGCCGGCGGCGGATGACCGACTCGGTGTCGTCGGCGCGACCCTGCTCCTCGGACCGGGCCAGGAGCCGGGTCACCAGCTCGTCGGAGTCGGCCTCGAGCAGCACCGCCGCGTCGAGCGCGACGCCGGACCGGTCCAGGATCGTGTCGAGCTCGGCGACCTGCTGGGGAGTGCGCGGGTAGCCGTCGAGGAGGAACCCGTCGGCGCAGTCGCCCTCGCACAGCCGGTCGGCGACCATGGCGTTGGTGATCTCGTCCGGGACGTACTCGCCCGCGTCCATGTACGCCTGTGCCGCCGTCCCCAACGCGGTCCGCTGGGCGACGTTCGCCCGGAAGATGTCGCCGGTCGAGATCGCGGGCACGGCGAGACGCTCGGCGATGACCGCTGCCTGGGTGCCCTTGCCGGCACCGGGCGGTCCCATGAGGAGGAGGCGCATACGGAGGGTGACCTTTCTCGAGGTGGCGCGCTCACCCCCACGATGAGCGCGCCAGGTCGGAGGCTAGGTGCGGCTTCGCTGCGATCACGTTGCATCCGCGAGGATGCGGCCGGCGATCTCCTCCCCCATACGTACGGCGCCGTCGACGTGCTGGAAGCCGTGGCCGGCGACATCGCTGCTGCCGAACTCGATCGGCCCCAGCGGCTCGCGCAGCACCGCGCCCCAGCGGGTCAGCCCGCCCAGGTCGAAGCTCGTCCCGTACGCACCGCCGGTGAGCTCCTGGTGCTGCCAGTCGCTCTCGACGTAGGTGAGCGGATCCAGCGCGGCCTCGCCGAAGTAGCAGGCCAGCGACTCCAACACCCTCCGCCGGCGCTCCTCCTCGGTGCACCGGCCGACCGCGTCCGCGCGCTCGTCGGAGACGAAGCCGACCAGGGTGCCGCGGGGCTCGCCCTCGGGGGTGTTGTCGTAGACCTCGTGGACCAGCTGCCAGGGCGCGAAGCCGGTGCCGCTGAGCCCGTCGGCGCGCCAGAACGGCGTCGCGTACCGCGCCTGCACCTTGATGACCAGCCCGAACGACTGGTGCTCGCGGGCGATCCGGTGCTCGGCAGGGAGCTCCGGGCTGAACCGGATCCGCTTGACCAGGGTCGGCGGGACCGCGAGGACCAGCCGACGCGCGGCGTGGATCTCGGCACCCACGTGGACGACGGCACCGTCCTCGTCCCATTCGATGTGGGTGACGTCCTGACCGAGCCGGACCCGATCGCCCAGACGCGAGGCGAGGGTCAGCGGCACCCGCTGCAGGCCGCCGACGACCCGGCGGTCGAGGATCACGTCGGCGTCGACGAGGTTGCTGAACGACCCCGCGCTGGCGGCCATCTGCACTGCCTGGAGCGCGGAGAACGAGTGGGCGGGCTTCGTCAGCATCGCCGGCCCGATGTAGAGGGCGACGTTGTCGACCGCGACCGGGTCGTCGCACTGCTGCTCGAGCCAGGCACGGAACGAGACGCTGTCGAGGTGAGCTGCGTCGTCGAGCTCCCACGGCCGGGCCGGGTCCATCGCGGCGGCCAGCCCGTCGAGGGTCTTGGTCAGCTGCTCGATCGCCGCCGAGGTGGACTCAGCGACCGGCAGGTCGTCACCGAAGCGGTGCGCGACCCCGGCCCTGTCGACGTAGAGCGACTCGCCCTCGCGAAAGCGCGGGTAGGTCGGCAGGCCGAGCTCGTCGAGGATCCCGATGAGGGCGTCCTGGTCGGGCGAGACCCACTGGCCGCCGATCTCGAAGTCGGCCTCGGACCCGGGAGCGCCGTGCGCCTCGGTCCGCAGCCGGCCGCCGACGCGGTCGCGCGCCTCCAGGACGAGTACGTCCTGGCCCGCCTGCGCGAGCCGCCAGGCCGCGGTCAGGCCGGTCACGCCGGCGCCGACCACGATCACGTCGTGGGTGGTCATGTCAGTTCTCCTATTTGTCGGTGTCGGTGGGGCGCCGGTCGGGACGCTGGTCAGGACGCTGGGCGAGCAGCGGGAGGCTCGGGTCCCAGCGGGTCCCGTCGGCCTGGTCGCGCTTGCGGCGGGCGATGCCCGAGAGGGCCTCGAGGACGACCCGGTTGGCGAGGAACGAGGTGATGTCGGCGTGGTCGTACGGCGGGGACACCTCGACGACGTCGATGCCGACCACCGGCAGCTCGTAGGCGATCCGGCGTACCGCGTCGAGCAGCTGACGGGCGGTGAGGCCGCCCGGCTCCGGGGTGCCGGTGCCGGGGGCGTGCCCGGGGTCGCAGACGTCGATGTCGACCGAGAGGAAGACCCCGTCGCACTCGTCGGTGGCGATGGTGAACGCCTCGGTGAGGCACTCCTCCAGGCCGCGGTGGACGATCTCGGTCATCTCGTAGGACCGCATACCCTGCTCGGCCATCCAGTCCAGCGTCTCGGGCTCGGGCCAGTAGCCGCGCAGCCCCATCTGCAGGAACCGGTCGCCGCGCAGCGCGCCCGACTCGATGAGCCGGCGCATCGGCTGACCGTGCCCGATCAGCGAGCCGAACTCGATGTCCCCGGTGTCGGCGTGGGCGTCGAAGTGGATCATCGAGACGCGGCCCTGGCCGAGGTGCTGGGCGACACCGGCGGCATCGGGCCAGGCGATCGTGTGGTCGCCGCCGAGCACCAGCGGGATGGCGCCGTTGCTCGTCACGGCGTGCACGGCCTCCTGCAGGTCGCGCACCGACCGCTCGGCGTCGCCGGAGAACATCTCCACGTCGCCCGCGTCCAGCACACGGATGTCCTGCAGGGCGTCGACGCGCATCGCCAGCGAGGGTCGTGATCCGTCATGGGCCAGGTAGCAGGTCTGCCGGATGAACTGCGGGCCGAACCGGGTGCCCGACCGGTGCGAGGTGCCTCCGTCGAAGGGGGCGCCGAGGATGACCACATCGGCACCCTCGTACGTCGCGGGGTCGGCCCAGTCACACCGGTCGACACCCAGGAAGGTGATGTCGGGGCCGAACTGGGTTCCGTAGCGAGCCATGGCGTTCTTCTCTCGTTCGATTGTGGTGGTGGATGTGTCTAATCCTCGGTCGGGTCGACGACGAGGAACCGCTCGCCGGGCCGTCGGGCGAGGTAGAGGTGGTAGTAGGCGAGGGCGGCGACCACGATCCCGGCCGTGATCAGGACGTCCGTCCGCGCGGAGCCGGCCAGCGCGTAGCCGATCGCGCCGATGACGATCAGCGGCGGCAGCGGCCACAGCGGCATCCGCCAGCCCTGCGCAGCGTGGCCACGGCGGCGGGCACGGAGCGCGGCGATCGCGACGACGACGTACATCGTGGAGATGACCACCGAGGTCACCCCGAGCAGCGCCTCGATCTCGACCGCGCCGGCGAGGATCGCGCCGGGGATGCCGATGACGAGGGTGGCGAGCCACGGGGTGGCGTAGCGGGGGTGCAGCTTGGTGAGGACACCGTTGACCGGTGCCGGCCAGGAGCGGTCGCGCGCAGAGGCGTAGACGACCCGGGCGTTCTGCAGCACCATCACGATGACGGCGTTGAGGATCGCGATGGCGATGGCGACGTTCACGGCGACCGCGACGCGCTCGCCGCCCCAGGCGGCGACCCACTGGGAGAAGCTGCCGGAGGCGAGGTCACTGAGGTCGTCGACCGCGAGGACCGTGGTCACGGTCGGGACGAGGATCACCAGACCGCCCAGGCTGAGGGTCCAGAAGATGACGCGGGCGACGTTGCGGCGCGGGTCCACGATCTCCTCGGAGAGGTAGACGGTGGTGCCGAAGCCGCTGACCAGGAACGTGCTCACCGCGAGACCGGAGATGAGGATCGCCAGGGTGAAGGGCTCCAGGCCGTTCTCACCGATGACGTGCGGCGAGACCAGCTCGCCGGGGCCGCGCTGGACGTGGCCGAGCCCGAGGACCGTGACGACGACGGCGGCGATCATCTCGAGGGCGAGGAAGGTGCCGGTGACGACGGCGTTGGCCTTGATGTTGAGGATCGCCGTGGCGGTCGAGAGGAGCATCACGATCGCACCGGTCGCGGCCCGCGGCAGCTCCACCAGGTCGGCCAGGTAGTCGGCGGTGCCGAGCGCGAAGATCGGTGGGATGAGCCAGAGCAGCACGCCCGCCAGGGAGAACGTCAGCCAGCCCATCGACCTGCCGAGGGTCTGGGTGACCATCGCGTACTCGCCGCCGGAGCTGGCCGTGCGGGTGCCGAGCTCGGCGTAGCACGCGGCGATCGCGATCGAGACCGCGAAGCCCGCGACCACGGCCAGCACCGCGCCGCTCCCCTGGGTCGCGAACAGCTCCGGGACGATGATGAACAGGCTCGAGGCAGGCGTGATGCACGAGAGCACCAGCAGGACGGCGGCGCCGGGTCCGAGCACCCGGGCGAGCCGGTGCCGTTCCTGCGCCGGCTTCACCTCGTCCGGGCTCACCTGCATGGATTCGATCATCGCGGGTCTCCTTGGGGATGAGGGTACAGCGAGTTTTGAACGCTGTACAAAACTTTGAACGGCATTCAAAGTGACCCAGATCACCGCTAGAGTCAAGGGGTGAGCCCGAAGATTTCGCCACGCGAGCACGAGGAGACACTGTCGAGGTGACGCGCACACGCTCCAACCGACGCCTGGAACGACCCCGCGAGCAGGTGCTCGCGACCACCCTGGAGATGGTGGCCGAGGAAGGGCTCGCCAAGGTCACGATGGCCTCCCTCGCCGCCCGGCTCGGCACCAGCGGCGGCCACCTCCTCTACTACTTCGGCACCCGCAACGGCCTGCTCCTCGAGACCCTGCGCTGGAGCGAGAGCGAGTACGCGGCGCAGCGAGCGCCCCTCCTGGAGAAGGTCGAGGCCTCCGGCTCCGGCGGGGTCGAGGCGCTGCTGGCCTTCACCGACGTCTACCTCGCCCTCGACGAGCGCGACCCGCGCTGGCTGCTCTGGCTCGAGCTGTGGGCACGGGCGCCGTACGACGCCGAGCTCGCCGCCGCCCAGCACGCGATGGACGACGAGTGGCACGCCGACCTGGTCCGGCTTTTCGCGGCCGCGCTCCCCGAGGTGCCCGACCCAGAAGCCGTCTCCGAGCGCCTACGGGCGATGTGGGACGGCTTCAGCATCGGCATCGTCACCGGCGGTGGCACGGCGCTGCGCGAGCGTGCCCTCGAGCACACCCGCGCAGCCGTCACCGGACAAGCGGCTACTGCCTAGTCGTTCCTGCCCGGACACATGAGCTGGTCCGCGCACGGCGCTACCTGCCCCGAGGTGAACGGCAGCTGCACGTAGGACGCGGCGGCGGCGCCGCGCTGGATGTCGTAGACGCCGCCGGCGAGCTGCAGGGTCTGCAACAGCGTCGGCAGCACCGCCGGTGAGTCTCCGCTCGAGACCGTGACCCGGATCCTGTGTCCTGCCGCGATCGTCGCCTGCACACCGAACACCTCGACGTCGTAGCGCGTGAGCGCGCCGGGGAACACCGGGGTCGAGCTGGCGCTGTCGTGCGGGTGGTAGGGCAGCGTCGGGGACCCGTCGGCGGCCGTCCAGGTCTTCGCCGTATCGAGCCGCCGATGCGACCCGAGCAGCCCGCCGCGGGAGAGCGGGCGCGAGGTGCCGTCGGGTGCGACGTCGTCGACCCGCACCACCCACTGGCTGTCGGTGGTGGTGGCGGACGCGAAGATCCGGGCAGCGATCGGGCCCGCCAGCGTCCTGCCCTCCGTGAACGGTTCTGTCGTGTACGTCGCTGCCGCCGGCCCGACCTGCACCGGCCGGCTGTCAAGGTTGCAGGGGTTCTCCGGCAGCCCGAGCTTCGCCGACTCCTGCACATCGTTGCCGATCAGCATGAACTGGCTGATCGACGGCGTACAGCCGGGCGCGTTCGACCACACGATCCGGTCGCTGCCCTCGGCCCTCGGCTTCGCGCGAGTGAGGGAACCATCGTTGCTCGAGGCGATGGTCCCGGTAGGACCGGCGTCGAGGTAGAACTTCTCGTAGGTCGTGCCGGGGAACGGGTAGGTGGAGGTCTCGGTCCACTCGTGGCTGGTCAGGTCATAGCTGCGCAACGGGTTCTGCGTCCGACCGACGCCGTTCTGCTTGCCCTTCAGCCAGTGGTCGAACCAGCGCAGGGCGACCCGTTGGATGTCCAGGCGCGGTTCGATGGGCTCCAACCCCATGGAGGCGTGGTACCACGGCCCCTCGATGAGCTGGTACTTCGGCGAGACCGGCTGGGTCCTGGTCATCGGACCGTCCACCGGGCGTCCGGCCGCCGCGTTCTGCAGACCGGCGTACAGCAGCGGTCCGCCCCGCTGGAAGGCGTCCTTCCAGCCGCCGAGGACGAGCGCGGGGATGTCGTTGTCGACGACGTCCTGGAGCTTGGAGTGCGGGCGGCGCTCGGCCCAGTACGCCGAGTCGAACGCCTTCGGCCCACCCAGTGTCACATCAGCCACCGGGAGCATCCCGACCGCACCCGTGTGGTCGACGAGCACCTTCACCAGGTCCTGTACGTCCTCCTCGGTGGCGTCAGGCGACACCAGACCCGCGATGGCGTTCTGATAGACCAGCGGGACGTTGGCCGCGTTGTAGGCGATCGGAAGAAACGGGTCCGGGACACCGCCCAGGGTCATGGCGTCGCGGTAGAGGTCGTCGGCCGGCACTCCCGGCAGGATTGCCTTCAGCGGTGAGTCGTGGCCGACAGCGGCGGCGAGCGAGAACTGGTTGATCCCGGCGTAGGACTGGCCCATCAGGCCGACCTTCCCGTTGCTGTGCGGCAGCGAGGCCGCCCAGTCGACGACCTGCACGCCGTCCTGCGCCTCGATCGGCTGGTTGAACGACCAGTCCCCCTCGGACGCGCCGGTGCCACGTACGTCGAGGACGACGTGGATATAGCCCCGCTCGATGAGGTAGTCGGCCTTCCCCATCAGACCGTCGCCCTTGGTCGGGTCGGTGTCTCCCTGGTCCTTGCCGTACGGCGTGGACGTCAGCAGCACCGGAAAGGGCCCCTCGGCGGCGGCGCCCGTCTCGAGCTCCGTCGGATAGTAGAGGTTGGCTCGCAGCACCGTGCCGTCGCGCATCGTCACCTCCACGTTGCCCTCGCGCCCGATGCCGTACGGCGCCAGGTCGGCGACCACGGCACTCGTCGGTCCGACGTGGCCCTGCGCGGATGCCGTCGCCGTGTCGAGAGGAGCGAGCGGCACAGCCGCCAAGATCGCCGCGATGCCTGCGACCGCCGCTCGTCGCGCTGTCCGGATGGTCATGTCCTGCCCTCGCATGAGAAGCCCCTCCACCTAGTTGACGGCCCGTTCGGCCCCGGCCCAGTGCTCCTCGCGCAGCTCGCGCTTGAGGATCTTCCCCGCCCCGGACAGCGGGAGGGCGTCGACGAAGGCCACGCTGCGCGGCAGCTTGTAGCCGGCGATGAGCTCACGGCCGAAGTCGCGGAGCTCCTCGAGGGTGGGCCTGTCGTCCGAGCGCAGAACGATCACGGCGTGCACCCGCTCACCCCAGTCCGGGTCGGGCACACCGATCACCGCGCAACTCGCCACGGCAGGGTGTTGCGTCAGGGCGTTCTCCACCTCGGCGGAGAAGACGTTCTCGCCTCCGGTGACGATCATGTCCTTGATCCGGTCGACGATGAAGACGTAGCCGCGCTCGTCCATGTAGGCGCCGTCGCCGGTGTGCATCCACCCGTTGCGCAGCGCACTCGCGGTGGTCTTCGGCTGGTTCCAGTAGCCCTGCATGACGTGATCGCCGCGCACGACCACCTCACCGACGGTGCCCCGAGGCACCTCGTTGTCGTCCGGGTCGACGATGCGCAGCTCGGAGCAGGACGTCGGGCGTCCGCACGAGCGGGTGAGACCGGGGTCGTCATGGTCCTCGGCGGTCAGCAGGGTCGCGATCGGCGACAGCTCCGTCATGCCGTACGCCTGGGTGAAGCGGGCGTTGGCGAACGTCTTCCGGGCACGGTCCAGCACACCCTGCGGCATTGGTGATGCGCCGTAGACCACCCGCTGGAGGCTGGCCAGGTCGGCCCCGTCAGCAAGGGGCGAGTCCACCAGCATCTGAATCATCGTCGGCACCAGCAGGGTGTCGGTCACCTGGTGGCGACTGACGGCGTCGAGCACCCCCTCCGGCGTGAACATGGGCACGATCACGTGGGTCGAGCCGGTGAGCATGCCGATGCTCCACGCGGCGATGTCTGCCAGGTGGAACATCGGCGCCGCGTGCAGCAGGTTGCCTCCCCGCGTCAGGATGTCGGCCGTGACCATGCTGCCCATCGCGGAGCTCAGCAGGTTGTCGTGGGACAGCATGACTCCCTTGGGGTTCCCGGTCGTCCCACCGGTGTAGTAGACGCCGAAGAGGTCATCGCCTCCCCTGCGGGCGTCCTCGACCGGGTCGTGATCCTCGATGAGCTGCTCGTAGCCCACCATCCCCTCCGGCGTCGGCCCGTCCCCACAGAAGACGACGGTGGCCAGGTTCCGCGCCTTGGCCTTCAGCGTCCCGACGGCCCCCGCGAAGGCGTCGTCGACGAACAGGACGTCGGTCCCACAGTCGACGAGCGAGTAGGCGACCTCGGCAGGACTCCACCGGATGTTCACCGGGTTCACCACCCCGCCGGCCCACGGCACGGCCAGCAGCAGCTCGTGGTAGCGGTCGGAGTTGAGTGCGTAGATGCCGATGCGGTCACCGTCCTGGATCCCCAGCGAGCGGAGCGCGCCGGCGAGACGAGCGATCCGGTCGGCCGACTCCGCGACGGTGCGAGTGCGGTCGCCACAGATCGTGATGATGCGTTCGGGGCTCCGCTGGAGAGCGCCGTGCAAGGTCTGGGTGATGTTCATACGGGCTCCTCGACGAGCACTGAGTGAATCTGTATAAGGGTGATGCCGCTCACATTCTGCGTCTCTGTTGCTTTCTCAGTCAAGGGTTTGTCATAGTGAAGTGAATCTTCATTCGGATGAAAGGTGCAGATCGTGAGTTCTGCGTACATCACCGGCGTCGGGATGGTCCCGTTCGCCACCCCGAGCCGGAGCAAGCCCTATGACGTCATGGCACAGGCGGCCGTACGCGCCGCCCTGCTCGACGCCGGCATCGAGCTGAACCAGGTCCAGCAGGCCTATGCCGGCTACGTCTACGGCGACTCCACGAGCGGCCAGAAGGCCCTGTACGGCGTGGGGATGACAGGGATGCCGGTCATCAACGTGAACAACAACTGCTCGACCGGCAGCTCGGCGCTGTGGCTCGCACGTCAGGCGGTCGAGAGCGGCGCGGCCGACTGCGTCCTCGCCTTCGGCTTCGAGCAGATGGAACGCGGCGCCATCGGCTCCAAGTGGGCCGACCGACCGGATCCGTTCGCTGCCTTCAGCGCGGTCGCCCATGAGGCGCAGGGCGAAAGTGACGCACCGTTCGCCGCTCAGCTCTTCGGCGGAGCCGGCGCAGCGTACGCCGAGAGGTACGGCACCCGGCCGGAGACCTTCGCAGCCATCGCGGTCAAGGCGCGCAAGCACGCGGCCAACAACCCCTACGCCGTCTTCCGCGACCAGGTGAGCGTCGAGCAGGTGCTCGACAGCCCGCACATCTACGGGCCGCTCACCCGTCTGCAGTGCTGCCCGCCGACCTGCGGCGCCGCTGCAGCCGTGGTGACCTCGGAAGCCTTCGCTCGGCAGCACGGGCTGCGGACCGATGTCCGGATCGCCGCCCAGGCCATGACCACCGACGTCGTCACCAGCTTCGCCGGCGACATGACCAAGCTGGTCGGCTACGACATGTCGCGCACGGCTGCCCAGCAGGTCTACGAGGCCTCGGGCGTCTCCCCCACCGACATCAGGGTCGTCGAGCTGCACGACTGCTTCACCGCCAACGAGCTGCTCAGCTACGAGGCCCTCGGCCTGACGCCCGAGGGAACCGCGGAGAAGTTCATCCTCGAGGGCGAGAACACCTACGGCGGACAGGTCGTCACCAACCCCTCCGGCGGGCTGCTCTCCAAGGGCCATCCCCTGGGAGCCACCGGGCTCGCGCAGTGCGCCGAGCTCACCTGGCAGCTGCGTGGCCAGGCCGAGAGCAGGCAGGTCGATGGCACGAGCCTCGCCCTGCAGCACAACATCGGTCTCGGCGGCGCGGCCGTGGTCACCCTCTACGAGAAGGCGGACGCCCATGCCCGTTGATCCTGATGCCGCCCGGGCACTCGAGATCGCGCCGATCACCGTCGAGGTCGAACGCGGGCGCCTGCGGTTCTTCGCGAAGTCCATCGGCGAGACCGACCCGCAGTACACCGACGTGGAGGTCGCCCGACAGCACGGGCATCGCGACCTGCCGGTGCCGACGACGTTCTTCTTCAGCCTCGACCTCGAGCGACCGGACCCGTTCGCCTATCTGGACGCGCTCGGCGTCGACCTGCGCCATGTCCTGCACGGCGAGCAGCACTTCGACTACCACGCGATGGCGTACGCCGGCGACACCCTGACGCTCGAGTCACATGTCCTCGACGTGACGAGCAAGCGGGGCGGCTCGATGGACATCCTCCGCAAGCGCACCGACATCCGACGAGGCACCGAGCTCGTCGCGACCGCCACCTCGACCATCGTCGTCCGCTACCCCCAGGAGGAGCGATGACATCTCTCGAGGTCGGAGCCGAGCTGGCGCCGCGTACCGAACCGGAGATCTCCCGTACGACGCTCGCCCTCTTCGCGGGAGCATCCGGCGACCACAACCCGATCCACATCGACATCGACGTCGCCCGGACGGCGGGCTTGGAGGACGTCTTCGCCCAGGGGATGTTGTCGATGGCCTACCTCGGGCGCCTGCTGACCGCGAACTTCCCGCAGGCGAGCATCCGCTCCTACGGCGTGCGCTTCGCCGCAGTCACTCCACTCCACAGCGTGCCGAACTGCACCGCACGGGTCGTCGCCGTCGACGGGGACGAGACGACTCTCGACCTCGTCGTCAGCCTGGCCGACGGCACCACCACCCTGACCGGCCACGCCGTCATCGACACCCGCGCCTGATGAGCCCGGACAACCACCGAAGGAAGATTCACATGACCACACTGCACGGAAAGATCGCGCTCGTCTCCGGGTCCGGGCGCGGGATCGGGCGGGAGATCGCGCTCAAGCTCGCTTCGGAAGGCGCCAAGGTCGTCGTCAACGACCTGGACGCGGATCCCGCGGCGGAGACCGTCGCGGCGATCGTCGAGAACGGCGGCGAGGCGGTCGCGTGCGTCGGCAACGTCACCGACACCGACTTCGCAGACAGGTTCGTCGGCACCGCCGTCGACACGTACGGCGGCCTCGACATCATCGTCAACAACGCCGGCTACACCTGGGACTCGGTCATCCAGAAGCTCTCCGACGAGCAGTGGGACGCCATCTTGGACGTCCATCTGAAGGCGCCGTTCCGGATCCTGCGGGCAGCCCAGCCCGTCATCGCGCGGTCCGTCCAGGAGGCCAAGGCGGCCGGTGACGCGGTCCCGTGTCGCAAGGTCGTGAACATCTCCTCCATCGCCGGACTGGGCGGCAACGCGGGCCAGACCAACTACGCCGCCGCCAAGGCAGGGGTGACCGGTCTGACCAAGGCGCTGGCCAAGGAATGGGGGCGCTACAACGTCACGGTCAACACCGTGGCCTTCGGGCTGGTCAGGACGCGCCTCACCGAGGCGACCGCGAGCGCCGAGTCCACCATCGACGTCGACGGCAACGCCATCAAGGTGGGCATGAACCCGCAGCTGCTCGACACGATGGAGGCGATGATCCCGCTGGGACGTGCCGGGACCCCGGCCGAGGCCGCCGGCGCCGTCTACCTGATGTGCCTGCCCGAGTCCGACTACGTCAGCGCCCAGACCCTGGTCTGCGGCGGTGGCTTCATGCTCTGAGGGAGTGCCGATGAAACGCAACCTGTTCGAGGCCGAGCACGACGCCTACCGCGACAGTGTCCGTACGTTCCTCGCCAAGGAGATCGTCCCCCACTACGACGAGTGGGACCGCGCCGGCATCGTCCCGCGCGAGCTCTTCACCAAGGCCGCCGACCTCGGCGTCTTCGCAGCGGTGCCGGAGGCGTACGGGGGCGCAGGGGTCACCGACTTCCGCTACAACGCGGTCTGGCTCGAGGAGGCCGCACACGCCTCGGTCGCACCTGCCGCCCTGGGCCCGAGCCTGCAGTCGGACGTGTGCATGCCCTACCTGATCGACCTCACCGACGAGGACCAGAAGCGGCGATGGCTGCCCGGGATCGCGAGCGGCGAGACCATCGCGGCGATCGCCATGACCGAGCCCGGCACCGGGTCCGATCTGTCCGGCATCGCCACGCGCGCCGTGCGCGACGGCGACCACTACGTGGTCAACGGGTCGAAGACGTTCATCACCAACGGCATCAACGCCGACCTGGTGGTGACCGCCGTTCGGACCGGCGAGGACCCGCACCGGGGCATCAGCCTGCTCGTCATCGAGCGCGGCATGGCCGGGTTCGAGCGTGGCCGCAACCTGGACAAGCTGGGAATGCACGTCCAGGACACCGCGGAGCTCCATTTCACCGACGTACGTGTGCCGGTGGGCAACCTGCTCGGAGAGGAAGGCACCGGGTTCTTCGGACTGACCCGCAACCTCCCGCAGGAGCGTCTCTCGCTCGCCGTCAGCGCGCTGGCACAGGCCGCCGCCGCACTGGAGTGGACGCAGGAGTACGTGCGCAGCCGCAAGGCCTTCGGCACACCGATCGGCGCCCTGCAAGCCACCCGGTTCCGACTGGCGGAGCTCGTGACCGAGGTCGACATCACCCAGACGTACGTCGATCGCTGCATCACCGCTCTCAACGACGGCTCCCTGTCGGCGGTCGACGCGGCCAAGGCGAAGTGGTGGAGCACCGAGCTGCAAGGACGCGTGGTCGACGCATGCGTGCAGCTGCACGGCGGCTACGGTTACATGCTGGAGTATCCGATCGCCCGCGCGTACGCGGACGCGCGGGTCTCCCGCATCTATGGTGGCGCGACCGAGATCATGAAGGAGATCGTCGGCCGATCGCTCCAGCTGGGATGACCGGACGGACCACGGAAGGCGGTTGAGGTGACCTCGACTCAGCGGCGTACTGTCGCGGCACGGCCACCGAACCGTCGCTCGCTCATCCTCGAGGCGGCCGCCGAGCTGTTCGCCGCTCGCGGCTACGAGCACGTGAGCATGGGCGATCTCGCCGCCGCGGTC
The DNA here is from genome assembly GCF_042730435.1 of Nocardioides sp. NPDC059952. Classification (NCBI taxonomy): domain Bacteria; kingdom Bacillati; phylum Actinomycetota; class Actinomycetes; order Propionibacteriales; family Nocardioidaceae; genus Nocardioides; species Nocardioides sp. NPDC059952. The sequence continues at coordinate 50,332 of NZ_JBHWLY010000019.1, forward strand.
GGAGTCGGTCCCTCTGCGCTGTATCGGCACTTCAAGAGCAAGCAGGAGGTGCTGGCGTGCGCAGTGACGGAGGCGATCGACGCCTTCGACACCGCGCTCGCCGACCTGTCCGGCGGCATCGAGGCCGACATGGTCACGCTGGCCGGGTTCGGGCTCGACCATCGCCCGTTCGGCGTTCTGTGGGAGCGAGAGGCCCGGCACCTGCCGGACGCCGAGCGAGACGCGGCCCACGCCGCGATGGCCGACACCCGGGCGCGGTTCATCTCGTGGCTCACCACGCAACCGGACTCCGGCGGCTCCGGCGGCACCGGGTCCGCGGGCCCGGCCTCCGCCGTGCTGGCCGTCCTGCTGAGTCCCTCGTTCCACCACACCGAGCTGCCGCGTCCCACCTTCGACCGGTCTCTCGCAGGGCTCGCACGTCGCGTCCTCGCGCTGACCCGGTCGTGGTCGGCACCGGCGACGTCGAGCGTCACGGTTCCCGCGGACGGGGTCTCGCGGTTGGGCAGGCGGTCGAAGCGGGAGCAGGTCCTGAGGCGTGCGACGGAGCTCTTCGCCGAGCGGACGTACGCGTCGGTGAGCATGGAGCAGATCGCGAATGCCTTGGGGATGCGTGCCTCCAGTCTGTACGAGTACTTCCCCACGAAGTCGGATCTGCTCGTCACGGCGCTGACGCGCGGAAACGCCTATCTGCAGATGACGATCGAGGAGGCGCTCGTCGAGTCGGCGACGCCCCGCGAGGCACTGACCGAGATCATCGGCTCCTATACCCGCTTCGCCTTTCGGCACCCGCATGTCGTCGACGTCTTGCTGACCGAGACCCGGAACCTGCCCGAGGAGCACGCCGCGCCACTCATCCAGGCTCAGCGCGACTACGTCGACGAGTGGGTGCACCTGGCTCGGGACCTGGACGGGGATCGGTCGGTCGCAGAGCTGCGGATCGAGGTGCATGCGGTGCTCAAGATCATCAACGACCTCGCCCGCGCCCCGCACCTGCTCGCCGGCGGGTGGGAGGACGTCGCCGACCTCGCCACCCGCCTGCTGGTCACCGCACCGACCTGATCGGCAGGATCGCGAGGGCAGCGAGCACCGCCATCACCGTCGAGAAGGCGTACAGCGCGGCGTAGCCGGAGAACCCGATGACGAGACTGGCCACCAGAGGAGCGAGGACCTGGCCGCCGGCCTGGGCGATGTTGAGGACGCCGAGATCCTTGCCCGCACTCGTGGCGTCGGGCAGAACCTGCGTCATCAGGGCTTGGTCGACGGCGAAGTAGATCCCGATGCCGAGCCCGCCGACGGCCACCGACACCAGGGCACCGGTGACGGTCGGCCACAGGATCGGCACGATCGTGCTCGCCGCGACGATGATCGAGGAGACGACGACGAAGGGTTTGCGACGGCCGATCCGGTCGGAGACCAGCCCTGACGGAACGACCGCCAGGATGATTCCGAGGAAGAGGATCGTCGTGGTGACCGGGAAGAGCTCGTTGGCCTTCGCGAGCCCCAGGCCGATGTAGTCGTCGAGGATGTAGAGCTGGAACGAGACGATCGACCAGTAGCCGACCATGAGCACCAACCGTGCGAAGAACGCCCAGAAGAAGTCGGGGTGCTCCCTCGGGTCGATCGCGAAGCTCTTGAGGGTCTCGGCGACGGTGGCGCGTTCCGCGGGGCGTCCCGGCGTTCCCTCAGCATCCACCGGTCGCTCACGCAACCACAGCGCGAACGGGAGACCCCCGACCAGGACCACGACTCCCATCACGGCGAACCCCGTCGCAAGGGTGCTCACGAACGCCGAGGCGAAGACGATGCCGAGCAGGGCTCCGACGAAGATGCCCAGCGAGCCGAGCGCGGAGAAGACGCCCCGCCGCGACTCCGGGGTTCGATCAGGCACCACCGCGGCAAGCGGCCCGGCGACCATGGCGTAGAAGAGTGCGATGAACGCCGCGGCGACCAGCACCATGGCGACCGATCCCACGGCGGTGAGCCCGAGGAACGAGACCGACAAGCCGATCACACCGCCGAGGATCCACGGCGCGCGCCGACCCCACCGTGACCTGGTGCGATCGGAGAGCAGGCCCCAGACCGGCTGCACGACGAGCGCGACGACCGCGCCGATCGCCCCCACCCCGCCGAGGATCGCCACCTTGTCCTGCGGCGCCAGCTGGGCGATGAGGTTGGGGATCAGCGAGTTGACCACCGCGCCGTTGGTGACGTTGACGAAGAACTGGACCCCGAAGTACGCCGCCATCAGCCCGCCGAGGCTTCCGACCCCGGGCAGCTGGGCGACCGTACGGTTCGCCGGCTCCGCGGTCGTCATCGCTTCCCCGCCCAGGCCCGACGCTCGGCTGCCGCGGGGTCCTCCCGCACGGCGCTCTCCGCGTCGAAGATCATCGTCGGTCGCGTCGTGGCGTCGTAGGCCGCCCACCCCGGGTCGCCGGTGCAGGCGAAGTCGACGAACGCACGATGCATCTCGTCGGCGAGCACCTGCGGCGGCGTCTCCCCGACCAGCCCATCGCCCGCCGGTCCGATCTTGTGTACGGCCGCCAGGTCGTCGCGCATGAACGGCACGTCCAGCGCGTGGTTGGCGCCGAGCCCCGGCGGCAGCGACGGACTCTCCCAGTGGAACTCGTAGACATGGGACGGTGCCTGCTGCGCCGCCACCCGCCGGTCGACGAGGTCGAGCGTCGGGATCCGGAACACCCAGTCCGTCCAGGCCGCCTCGACCAGAGCGGTCGTCGCGTCGAGACCGAGTCCGCGGTCGGAGTAGCCGCTGCGTACGCCCTGGTCGGCTCCCAGCAGAGCCAGGATCGTCTCGCCGACATCGGTCGGCAGCTCGGGCAGCAGGCCGAGGGCGGTCAGGAAGCCGGACGTCTCGTTGCGTGTCGTTCCGGTCAGCAGGGGTACGCCGGAGCCCGCCGCGGCCGCGAGGGGGTCCTGCGGCATGCTCGCCGTGCCGTGCACGGCGCGGAACGGGCTCACCGTGAACGACTCCGCGCCCCACCGGGTGAAGTCCATGAACTCCAGCGCCATCGGGAGAGTCCCGGCGAGGAGTCGATCGAGCGGGAGCGCCGCGAAGGCCCCACGAGTCGGGTCTGTGCCGAGCCGCTCGGCGAACCGGCGGGTCGCCCGCAGCGCCGCGCCGGCATCCACGGAGACGGCGGGTGAGCCGCTCATCGCGATCGCTCGCACGAAGAGTCCCGACGCTGCCGGCATCGCCATCAGGTCGAGGACGGCGATGGCACCTGCTGACTGACCGAAGACCGTCACCCGATCCGGATCCCCTCCGAACGCGGCGATGTTGCGCTGCACCCATTCCAGCGCTGCGATCTGGTCGAGGAGGCCGAGGTTGTCGATGCCGTCGTCGAAGAAGGTGAACCCGTCCGCGCCGAGGCGGTAGTTGATCCCGACGTGAACGACGCCGTCCCGGGCGAACGTCGCGCCATCGTGCGCCGGTGCCGAACCGGTGCCGGTGAGAAATCCGCCGCCGTGGATCCACACCATCACCGGCAGCCCGGCTGCGCCGGGATCAGGCGTCACGACCTCGAGCGTCAGGCAGTTCTCCCCCTGACGGAGAGGGTTGAAGTAGCCATCGAAGGGGTCCTCCGGGAACCGCGCCTGCGGCACCCCCACGCCGATCTCGGCGGCATCCCGCACCCCTTCCCACGGAGCGACCGGGGCCGGGGGCCGAAGGCGGTTCTCGCCGAACGGTGCCGCGGCGAACGGGATGCCGCGGAACCGGAAGGCTCCTCGCTCCCCCACGCCCGCAACGGCGCCTCGATCTGTGCCGACGACTGTCTGAGTGCGCACCACGATGTACCTCCTGGAAGTTGATCATTAACTTAACATCGTCAATGACGGCTCTCAATAGGAGTTACTAGCACCGCGGCAAATTCTACTCGTTAACTTATGAGCATGGCTCGGATGAGTCTCACCATGTCGTCGGGCGCCAGCACGCGACGTTCCTTCGCTTCATGCGCCCGGTCGTCGAGGACGGCGAGCGCAGCACGGATCCGCACCTGCGCGGCCTCGATCGACAGCCCAGGGGCGTTGGCAGCGGCGAGGGCGACCCACTCCTCGAGATAGGCCTCGACTCGCGCCGTCAGGTCGGCGAACCAGGGGTCGGGCAGGTTCGCGAGCTCGTCGGCCAGGGTGCTCGTCCACGACGGATGCCTCGCTCCGATCTCCAAGGACGACGTGATGACCCGGGCCAGCGCCTCCTCGGCGGTGGCCGATGATGAGGACTCCCGCTCGAGGGCGCCGACCAGCCAGGTCGCCGCACGGTCGAGCACGGCGGCAAGGAGATCCGCTTTGCCTTCGAAGTGGAGATAGAGCACGTTCGGACCGAGGCCTGCCGCAGTGGCGATGTCCTCGATGGTCACCGCGTGGAAGCCGCCACGTTCGACGATCAGGAACGAGGCCGCGTCGAGCAGCACGGTGCGACGGGTCGCCCAGGGCCGAGAATCGATCCCCTCCCCGGCCACCTCGAGATCCAGGAGCTCCTCGGTGTTGCGGAAGGTCGCGACGGCGGTCAACGCCCGCTCGAGCTCAGCCGCCTGGCCCTCCGGTCCGAGCGGCGAGGAGTAGAAGCCTGTGCTCGAGGTCGCGGCCAGCACGGCACGAGCCGACAAGCGTTCCAGCTCCCCCGCCTCCCCATCTCCGAGCAGCGCACCGAGCTTGTCGGCGGTCGCCACCAGCCTTCGCTGGATGGCGTGGTCCGGGTCGACCAGGCGGCGTCGCCGATCGGTGTTCCACACCATGCCGAGCGTGGGACGCTCCACAGCGACCCGCGCCAGCCCGGCGATCGCCTCCGCCGCCGACGCCGCCTCGTCGACACACCGTTCGACGTGAGTCAGGTGGGCGTCGAGGACGGCCGTGTAGAGCGCGTCCTTACCTCGGAAGTGCCGATACAGGGCCGGCGCCGTGATGCCGAGGTCTCCGGCGATGTCCTCCAGGCTGGTCCCGACATAGCCGTGCCGATGGAAGCGCGCGCTCGCCACCGCGAGGATGGAGTCTCGTCGGTTCTTCGGACGGGTGCGTACGTTGTTCGCCACCGTGTCAGCCTAGGCGGTCAGGGGCATCCAACTAGGGTGTCGTCGTGTCCATCGCATCCTGGTTCCCCGAGGCCCGGCTGGGCATCTTCGTCCACTGGGGCATCTACAGCGTCGACGGCGTCGCGGAGTCCTGGTCGTTCTACGACGGCCGGGTCCCCTACGCCGACTACATGGCCCAGCTCGACGGCTTCACCGCCTCGAGGTTCGACGCCGACGCCTGGGCCGAGCTCTTCGAGCGGGCCGGGGCGACCTACGCCGTGCTCACCGCCAAGCACCATGACGGGGTCGCGCTCTATGACACCGACGCCAACGACCTCTCCGTGGTCACCCGGACACCTGCCGGGCGCGACCTCGTCGCCGAGTTCGTCGAGGCCGTACGCCGCCGGGGGATGAAGGTCGGCCTCTACTTCTCCCATCTGGACTGGTCACACCCCGACTACGCGACGGTGCGCCCGGCCGTGCAGCACCACGTGGTGCAGGACAACCCCTACGCCGTCCCGCGGCCCGGTGCCGAGGAGCCCGAGCGCTGGGAGCGTTACCTGGAGTTCCACCGCGCCCAGATCCGGGAGCTGGTGACCCGCTTCGAGCCGGATCTGCTCTGGTTCGACGGCGAGTGGGAGCGCGACGAGCGGCAGTGGCGGATGCGGGAGCTGCGTGCGGAGCTGCGCGAGCTCGCGCCCGAGATGGTGGTCAACGGCCGGATGCTCGGCCACGGCGACTACGTGACCCCGGAACAGGGCGTTCCGGTCGTGCCGCCGGACGGACCCTGGGAGCTCTGCCTGACCATCAACGACTCCTGGGGCTGGCAGCCGCAGGACGAGAACCACAAGTCACCACGTCAGCTCGTACGCACCTTCGTCGAGACCATCGGCGGGGGCGGCAACCTGCTCCTCGACGTCGGCCCGCGCGAGGACGGCACCATCACCCCCGAGCAGACCGAGCGCCTCGAGGCCCTCGGCGACTGGGTCGCGCGCCACTCCCCCGCGGTCCGCGGCATCCGCCGCGGCCTCCCCCACGGTCACTTCTACGGTCCGACCGCGGTCTCGGCCGACGGCCGCACCCTGTTCCTCTACGTCCTGGACCGCCCCAACGACTATGTCGTGGTCCGCGGCCTGCGCAACCAGGTGCTGAAGGCGTACGTCCTCGGGAGCGGCGCCGAGCTCGACCACCAGCGCATCGGCGGCCTCCACGAGGTCCCCGGCTGGGAGTACGTCTTCACCACCGACGACGCCCTCGACCCGCTGTGCACCGTGATCGCCCTGGAGCTCGACGGGGAGGCCTCGGTCCACCGGGAGTACGAGGACCACTAGGGCGTGTCTGGTAAAGACACGGCGGCCGCGAGCGGCGTTTCGGGCCGATCTGGCAAGGCGTCCGCTGCGAAGGCATCCTGGTGGCTGTCGAGCGGCGGCAACGCAGCCAGATCGGATGCGAAACGTCGCGTAGCGGGCGTGGATTTGCCAGACATGCCCTAGTCCTCCAAGACGTAGCGCAGATAGCGCTCGGGGTTCGACAGGAACCGCCGGGTCAGGTTGACCGGCTCGGCGTCGTCGTAGGCGACCTCCTCGACGCGCCCGTCCTCGTCGAACTGCAGGATCTTCGCGCCGGGCACCGAGAGCAGGATCGGTGAGTGGGTGGCGATGATGAACTGGGACCGCTCGTCGGCGAGCTCGATGATGCGGGCGACGAGCGCCAGGCAGCCCTTGACCGAGAGAGCGGCCTCGGGCTCGTCGAGGATGTAGAGCCCGTGGGGCCGGAAGCGGTGCATCACCAGGTCGAGGAACGACTCGCCGTGAGAGCGCTCGTGGAGCGAGACCCCGCCGTAGGAGTCCGAGGTGTCCAGCTCGAGGCGCTCGATCTCGGTGGCGACGTTGTAGAACGACTCCGCACGCAGGAAGTAGCCGTCGCGGGGCCGCTTCAGGCCGCGCTCGATCACGATGTAGTCCGCGAGCGACGACTCGGTCGCTCGCGTGGCGAACCTGAACGAGACCGAGCCGCCCTCGGCGTTGAACCCCGAGGCGACCGCGATCGCCTCGATGATCGTGGACTTCCCGGTGCCGTTGTCGCCGACGAGGAAGGTCACCCGCTCGTCGAGCTCGATGCCGTCCCCGCCGGCCAGCTCGCGGACCGCCGGCAGGGTGAACGGATAGCGACCGGTGTCGTGACGGGGGTCGAGGGTGATCCGGGCGACGAAGCGCTCGTCGAACCGCATCCTCAGCCCGCCGGATCGATCGGCGGGCGCCGGGTGCCGGTCGGGTCGAGGCGCTCGAGCACGCTCCCGGCGATCTCGGAGAGCTGGTCGACCTGATCGGGAGTCAGGGCGTCGAAGACGTACTCGCGCACCGCGTCCACGTGACCGGGGGCGGAGGCGACCATCTTCTCGAGACCGGCCTCGGTGAGACGTACGTTGGTCGCTCGGCGGTCGCCCGGGCAGCTGTGGCGCTCGATGAGGCCGCGGTCGGCGAGGCGCTTGACCACGTTGGAGAGCCTCGGCAGCGTGGCGTTGGTGTAGCCGGCCAGCTCGGTCATCCGCAGGGTCCGGTCGGGCACCTCGGAGAGCATGGCCAGCACGCCATAGTCGAAATGGGTCAGCCCGGCATCGCGGCGCAGCTGGGAGTCGAGAGCCCCCGGGAGCAGCTCGAGCACGGCGATGAGGCGAACCCATGCCGCCCGCTCCGCCGGCGACAGCCAGTTGCCCTCCACGCCAGGGAGTGTGCCGCAGAAAGTTGCGCGGAACAAACAACGGTCGCCTAGAGTTAGTTCAAGCAACAACTATTGCGCCGACCGCAGGAGCCCGCCATGACCACCGCCCCCGAGAGCACGACCGCCGCCGCGGATGCCCGCCTCCCGCAGACGCATCCGTTCGCCCAGCACCTGCGGACGGTCCAGGCGCGCGAGGCGGCCGACCCGCATCGCGTCTGGACGCCGGCCGACGGGCCGCTGCCGAGCCTCTACCTGTCCCACGGTGGTGGACCGCTGCCGCTGCAGAGCCCGGAGTGGCTGGACCCGCTGCACACCTGGGCACGGTCGCTGCCCCGGCCGAAGGCCATCCTGGTGGTCTCCGCCCACTGGGAGTCGGCGCCGCTCTCGATCAGCGCGACCCGCCCCGACGAGCTGGTCTACGACTTCGGCGGCTTCGACCCGATCTACCACTCGGTGCGCTACGACACCCCGGACGCGAGCGAGCTCGCCCGCACGACCGCGGCGCTGATGCCCGACGCCGAGACCGCCCACCAGCACACCCGCCGCGGCCTCGACCACGGCGCCTGGGTGCCGCTGAAGATCATGTACCCGGCCGCCGACATCCCGGTCGTGCAGCTCTCGCTGCCCACCGATGATCCCGACAAGCTGCTCGCCCTCGGCGAGCGCCTGCGGCCGCTGCGCGAGGAGGGCGTGCTCGTGGTCGGCTCGGGTCACATGACCCACGGACTGCCCTTCATCACCCGCGAGATGATGACCGAGAACGTGCCGGCCGGCTGGTCCTCCGACTTCGACGCCTGGGCCGCCGACGCCCTGGACCGCGGCGACGTCGCCGAGCTGGCCAGGTTCCGCACGGCCGCCCCGGGCATGCCGTACGCCCACCCGACCGTCGAGCACTTCACCCCGCTCTTCGTCACCCTGGGCGCGGCCACGGACCCGACGGCACCCGTCACCACCACCCTGGACGGCTATGGCCTGGGACTCTCCCGCCGCTCCTTCCAAGCAGCCTGAAGCTGGACCGCCAGAACGGGCGCCAGCGGCATCCGGGCGAGCAGCAGGGCCTGGTAGGCGTGGTAGACGTCGGGCTTACCGTGCCAGATGACGTGTGAGGGGCGGTTGTGCTCGTCCAGCTCGTGATGCCAGCTGCCGAGCTCGTGGTCGAGCAGGTGCTCGGCGGCGTACGTCTCGAAGCGCTCGCGCCACTCGTCATAGCCCACCTCCCCGGTGCGGGTGTGCAGGGCACCCGCGGCGGCGATCGCCTCGGCGGCCACCCAGTGCAGCCGCAGACGGGTGACGGGGGTGCCGTCCCAGGAGGTCGTGTAGACGAAGCCCGGCTCGCCGTCGGGAGACCAGCCGACCTCGACGGCACGCGCGAAGAGCGCCCGCGCGTCCTCGACCAGCCACGACGGAGGCTCCGGCAGCGAAGCGTCCAGGTGCAGGAGCAGCCGCGACCACTCCAGCAGGTGCCCCGGCGTGCAGCCGTAGGGGCGGAACGGGTCGCCGGGACGGTCGGCGTTGTAGTCCGGGAGCGGCGACCAGGAGAGGTCGAAGTGCTCGGGCAGGTCATAGCCGTGGGAGCGGGCGACACCATGGATCAGGTGCTCGGCGATCGCGAGCGCCCGCTGGTGCCACGCGCCGTCGCCGGTGACGTCACCGGCGGCCAGGAACGCCTCGACGGTGTGCATGCTGGAGTTGGCCCCGCGATAGGCCTCCCCCGACGCCAGGTCGCGCTCGAGGCTGTCGACCACCCGGCCGTCCGCGTCGAGGAAGTGCTGCTGCATCACGCCCAGCGCCTCGTCGAGCAGCGCGTCCGCACCGGGCACACCGGCCGCGACGCCGCTGCTCGCTGCCAGGATCACGAAGGCGTGGGCGTAGGCCTCCTTGAGGGTGCCGACCGGCTCGCCCGCGGCCGAGACCGAGGCGTACCAGCCACCGAGCTCGTCGTCGCGCAGCGCTCCCGACAGCGCTCGGATGCCATGGGCCGCGAGCTCCGCGGCGTCGTCGACGTCCCCGCGCAGGTGGGCGAGGGCGAAGACGTGGGTCATCCGGGCGGTGATCCAGGTGTGCACCGGCTCGGCAGGGTCCGGGCGACCCGAGTCGTCCAGCCACCAGAACCCGGCGGGCGAGGCCGCCGACGGCCGGGCGAACCCGGCCAGCCGGCGGCACTCGGCGTACGCGTCGATCATCCCTTGACCGAGCCGGCCATCAGCCCGCCCACGAAGTAGCGGCCGAGCAGGATGTAGATGATCAGCGTCGGGACGGACGCGATCAGCGCGCCCGCCATGCTGGCTGAGTAGTCCTGCAGCTGACCGCTCGCCAGGAAGTTGAGCGCGATCGTGACCGGCCCGTTGCGCGAGGTGGAGAAGAAGAGCGCGAACAGGTAGTCGTTCCAGGCCGAGGTGAACTGCCACATCAGCACCACCACGAACGCCGGCGCGGAGATCGGCAGGATGATCGAGGCGTACGTCCGGAGCATGCCGGCGCCGTCGACCCGAGCGGCCTCGACGAGCTCGACCGGGACCCCCGCGTAGTAGTTGCGGAAGATCAGCGTGGTGATCGGCAGACCGTAGACCACGTGCAGCACGATCAGGCTCGGGACGCCGTTCGGGACGCCGAGGTTGCCCATCAGCTGGACCAGCGGAACCATCACCGCCTGGTAGGGGATGAACATCCCGAACAGGATCAGCGTGAACACCACGTCGGCGCCCGGGAACCGCCACTTCGAGAGCACGAACCCGTTCATCGAGCCGAGCACCGAGGAGATGATCGAGGCCGGGATGACCATGGCGAAGGTGCGCCCCAGGGCCGGCCCGAGCTGCTCCCAGGCGCGCGACCAGCCGGCCGTCTCCCAGGACTCGGGGAGCTTCCAGGCGTTGGCGGGAGTCGCGTCGCCCAGCCCCTTGAAGCTGGTCACGAGCAGGACGTACGCCGGGAGCAGGACGATCAGCGCGAAGAGGATCAGCAGGACGTACTTGATCGTGCGCCAGATCCCGCGCGAGCGCTCGCCCGGGATCTTGGTCGCGACGGCTGCCGGGATGGCATCGGTCGTCATCGGCGGCGCTCCTGACGGTAGGTGGAGACGAGGTAGGGAACGATCAGGATGGCCACGATCACCAGCAGGACGGTGCCGATGGCGGCCGACTTGGCGTAGTCGCCGCGGGTGAACTCGATCCACATCTGGGTGGCCGGCACCTGGGTCGTGTAGTTGGTCTGGCCCGCGATGGCCATGATCAGGTCGAAGACCTTCAGCGACATGTGGCCGATGATGATGATCGCCGAGAGGGCGACCGGGCTCAGCTGCGGGAAGATGACGTGGCGGTAGAGCTGCCACTCCGAGGCGCCGTCCATCCGGGCCGCCTCGCGCAGCTCCTCGGGAATGCCGCGGAAGCCGGCCAGGAAGAGGGCCATCACGTAGCCGCTGAGCTGCCAGATCGCGGGGACCGCGATCGCGAGGATGCCCCACCGCTCGTGGGTCCACCAGGGGTTCTGCAGGAAGTCGAGGTGGAGAGTATCGAAGAGCCGGTTCAGACCGGAGGCACGCTCACCCTCGGCGTTGTTGAGCAGCCAGCGCCAGACCACACCGGAGGCGACGAACGAGACCGCCATCGGGAACAGGTAGATGGCCCGGAACAGCGACTCGCCGCGAGCCTTGCGCTCGAGCAGCCACGCCCACAGGAACCCCAGGCACAGGGTGCCAACGAGGAACGTCGCGGTGTAGAGCAGCAGGTTGCGCAGCGAGTAGATGAAGTCGTCGTCGGCGAACAGATCGCGATAGTTGTCCAGACCGGCGAAACCCTGGGAGGGCCCGATGGTGTGGCGGTCCTGCAGGGACGTGTTGATGTTGGACCCGATCAGGCCGTAGACGAAGACACCGATGACGATGACGGTCGGCAGGATCAGGAGTACGGGTGCGACCCACCCGTGGCCGCCGCTGCGGCCCTTGGGCCGCCTGGGCTGCTTGGGCCGCTTGACGGCGCTGGGCACCGTGGAGGACATGTGTCCGTCCTTTCACACAGGGGGTCCGAGGGGCCACGGCGGATGGTGCGGCCGCAGCCCCTCGGACCAGATGATCTCGTCAGGCTCGGGAGAGCCCCGTCACTCGGGCTTGTTGTCCTCGGCGGCCTCGACAAGGCCGTCCTGGAGCTCGGCGACGTCCTTGTTGCTGCCGAACTTCGCCACGGCGGCGGTGACGTCGGTCAGCCAGTTGACCGAGGTCGCGGCGCCGTGGGCGAGCGAGGACACGATCTCGTCCTCGCCCCACGACTTGATCGCGGTCTGCTGGTACTCACCGAAGTCGGCGGTGTCGGCCGTGGTGCTGGCCGGGATCGAGCCCTTCGCCTTGTTGAAGGCCACCTGGCCCTCGTCGCTGGCGATGGTGTCGAGCCAGGCCTCGGTGCCCTCGGGGTTGGGGCCGTCGACCGGCATGGTGAACGAGTCGGCCAGGAAGTCGAAGACGCCCTCGGTGCCCGGAACCGGGACGGCGGTGTAGTCGGTGCCGAGCGTCTTCTTCTGCTCCTGGAAGGCCGCCTCGGCCCAGTCACCCATGACGTTGAACGCAGCGTCGCCGTCGATGACCAGCTGGGTCGCGTCCGGCCAGTCGAGACCCTGGCGGTCGGTGTTGGTCAGCGAGAGGAGCGTGTTGTAGTCCGCCAGCGCGGCCTCGACCTCGCTGCCGCCCCAGTCGGTCGTGCCGTCCCACAGACCGTTGTACGCCTCGGCGCCCAGATCGGCGAGGAGCACGGTCTCGAGCAGGTGGACCTGGGTCCAGTCGGTCGCGATCGAGAGCGGGATGATGCCCTTGGCCTTGATCTTCTTCAGGTCGGCGATCCAGGCGTCGAGCGAGTCGTAGGTCTTGTTGGCCTCGATGCCGGCCTTCTCCAGAACGGCCGGGTTGGCCCAGAGAACGTTGGCTCGGTGGATGTTCGAGGGGACGGAGTAGATGCCGCCGTCCTGGGTCAGACGCTCGAGCAGGCCCTCGGGGAACTGCTCGTTCCAGCCCTTCTCCTCGTAGAGGTCGGTGAGGTCCTCGATCTGGCCGGCGTTGATGTAGTCGGTCAGCTCGGCACCCGCGTGTGCCTGGAAGGTGGCCGGCGGCTCACCGTTCTGCAGGCGGGACTGGAGCACGTTCTTCGCGTCGCTGCCGGCGCCACCGGCGACGGCGCCGTTGACGAACTTCTGGTCGGGGTTCTGCTCGTCGAACACCTTGACCAAGGCGTCGAGCCCGGCCTTCTCACTGCCCTCGGCCCACCAGGTGAAGACCTCCACCTCATCGGTGCTGCCGCTCTCGTTGTCGCTGCCGCAGGCGGAGACCGCCAGCAGGCTCAGGGCGGCCAGGCCGGCGGCCAGGGCCTTACGCGTTGCGTTCATCTTTGATCCTCCGGTTGCGCGACCGCCACGTCGGTGTGTGATCTGGGTTACTCGCGGTCGCGTGCCGGGACAACGTACGCCTCTTGGTTCTGTCCAGTCAACGCATAACGAAGGACGTTTTCAACCTGAGATCTGTCGCAAATCGACATAATCACCTACAGTCACGCCATGACCACTCCGGAATCGCGGCTGCGCGTCGCCAACCGTTCCCAGGTTCTGGACCTGCTGGGACGGTCGGCGCCGGCCAGCCGCGCCGAGCTCGCCCAGCGCACGGGACTCTCCCGCAGCACCGTGTCGAGCATCGTCCAGGAGCTGCTCGCCTCCGAGCAGATCGTCGAGACCACCGGCGCCGCCCTGGCCCGGGGAGGCGGGCGACCGCCGTCGCTCCTCACCATCAGCGGCTCCCCCGGCACGCTCATCGGGGTCGACATCGGCCATCGCCACGTCCGGGTCGCAGTCGCCGACCTCACCGCGAAGCCGCTCATCGACCACGAGATCCGGCTCGATGTCGACAACTCCGCGGTCGAGACCATCGACCGTGCCGCGGCACTCGTGCGCGAGTGCCTGGCCGAGGTGGGCATCGACCCGAAGAGGGACCGCGTCCTCGGTGTCGGCATGGGGATCCCCGGCCCCGTCGACCCGCACAGCGGCATCGTCGTCTCCCCCATTCTCGGGAACTGGATGGACCTGGCCCCGGGCGAGGAGCTCGCCCGCCGCATCGGCATGCCCGTCAAGATCGAGAACGACGCCAACCTCGGCGCACTCGCCGAGGTCGAGTACGGCGCCGCGCGCGACGTCGACGACGTCATCTACGTCAAGGCGTCCAGCGGCATCGGCGCCGGACTGGTCCTGGCCGGCAAGCTCTACCGCGGGATCACCGGGATCGCGGGCGAGATCGGCCACGTACGTTTCGAGGACAACGGCCCGATCTGCCGGTGCGGCAACCGCGGCTGCCTGGAGAAGGCCTTCGGCGGGTCCCGGCTGGTCGAGCTGCTGCAGCCCGCCTACGACGAGACGCTCACCGTCGAGCGCCTGCTCGAGCTCGCCCAGGAGGGCGACATCCGGGTCAACCGGATCCTCGACGACGCCGGCCGCGCGGTCGGCCGCGTGCTGGCCGACCTCTGCAACCACCTCAACCCGGCGCTGATCGTGGTGGGCGACACGATGCGCCAGTCGGAGTCCTTCGTCCTCGGCATCAAGGACTCGATCGACCGCTTCACCCAGCCCGACACCGCTGCCGCGCTCGATGTCGTCCCCAGCGAGCTCGGCGACAACGCGGGTGTCATGGGGGCGCTGGTCATCGCCGGATCGGCCGCTCCGGCACCGTCGGGAACAATATGAGCGCCTGCTTACGTTGAGCACCTCGTGACTTCACTCTTCTCGCAGCTGAGCCTGGGTCCCACGACCCTCCCCAACCGCGTCCTGATGGCGCCACTGACCCGGATGCGGGCATCCCAGCCCGGCGACGTACCCAACCCGCTGATGGCGGACTACTACCGCCAGCGTGCCTCGGCGGGGCTGATCGTCTCCGAGGGCACCCAGATCTCGCCGCAGGGCAAGGGCTACATGGACACCCCCGGCATCTACTCGGCCGAGCAGGTCGAGGGGTGGCGCCACGTCACCGACACCGTCCACGAGGCCGGCGGCCGGATCGCCGCGCAGCTGTGGCACACCGGCCGGGTCTCCCACGAGGCCTTCCACGACGGCGACCTCCCGGTCAGCGCCTCCGCGCTCCCCTACCGCAACCGCACGACCGTACGCGGCGAGGACGGCACCCCGACCCGGGTCAACTGCCCCACGCCCCGCGCCCTGGAGACCGCCGAGATCGCGGACCTGATCGAGGACTACCGCCGCGCCACCCGCAACGCCCGCGAGGCCGGGTTCGACCTGGTCGAGATACACGCCGCCCACGGCTACCTGCTCCACCAGTTCACCAGCGCGAGCAGCAACGAGCGCACCGACTCCTACGGCGGCTCGCTCGAGAACCGAGCGCGGCTGACACTGGAGGTGCTCGACGCGGTCGTCGAGGAGTGGGACGCCGAGCACGTCGGCATCCGGATCTCCCCGATCGGCTCCTTCAACGGGCTCGAGGACCCCGAGGGCGCCGAGATGGGCCTCCACCTGGCTGCCGAGATCGGCAAGCGCGGCATCGCCTTCCTGCACCTGTCCGAGCCCGACTGGGCCGGCGGGCCCGAGCTCTCCGACGACTACCGCAAGCAGCTGCGCACCGCGCACCCCGGCCCGATCGTCGGCGCCGGCGCCTACACCTCGGAGAAGGCCTCCCGCCTGCTCGAGGCCGACCTGATCGACGCGGCCGCGTTCGGGCGTACGTTCATCGCGAACCCGGACCTCCCCCGGCGCCTCGAGCAGAGCCTGCCGCTCAACGAGCCCGACCTGTCGACCTTCTACGGCGGCGGCGAGGCCGGGTACACCGACTACCCCGAGTGGACCGCCTGAATTCATCCCGGTCTCACCTGAACCCGCACGGCGGAGGACTCTTCTCTGGCATGGTCCTCCGCCATGCGGGTTCTCGTGACTTCTGCCCTGTCCCTCGCGCTGCTCGGTGGCGCGCTCTCCCCCTCGTCGGCGGCACAGACCTCCGAGCCCACCACTGACCCGGTAGCGCTGGTCGACCCGCTGATCGGCTCCTCGAACGGTGGCAACACCTACCCCGGAGCCGTACGCCCCTTCGGGATGCTCTCCTTCAGCCCGACCTCCACGGCCGGGGACCAGACCAACACCGCCGCGTCGAACGGCTACTCCTACGACACCACGCGGCTGCGCGGCTTCTCGCTGACTCACGTCAACGGCGCGGGCTGCCACCCCGGCGCCGCAGGCGATGTGCCGATTTTCCCGCACACCGGCGAGATGACCGGTTCGCCCACCGCGGACGTGACCGATGCGACGTACGCCTCGAATTTCAGCCACGCCGACGAGCTGGCCGAGCCGGGGCGCTACCGGCTGGGCCTGGCCAACGGCGCCGAGGTCGACACCGCGGTGACCACCCGGGCCTCGGTCAGCGACCTGACCTTCCCCGCGGACAAGCCGGCCAACCTGCTCTTCCGCACCTCCAACTCGCTCAACGGCAGCGAGAGCGCGGTGACGCGGATCGACGAGGCGAAGCGAACCGTCAGCGGCTCGGTGCTCACCGGCGCGTTCTGCGGCCGGCGCGGCAACGGCGGCGGAAGCAACAAGCGCTCCTACTACCGGCTCTACTTCACCGCCCAGTTCGACCGCGGCTTCAGCGGACACGGCACCTGGGTCAACGGCGAGCTCCAGCCCGGATCGGCCGAGGCGCGGGGCGGCGAGGGCTACGAGACCGGCGCCGCCCGGCAGGGACAGGGCTCGGGCGGCTACGTCTCCTTCGACGCCGGCCGCGACCAGAGCGTGCGGATGCGGATCGGGATCTCCTACACCAGCCTGGCGGCGGCCGAGAAGAACCTCGCCACCGAGATCGGGCGGCGCGACACCGTCTCGACCGTCGCCTCGGACGCCAGGGCCGAGTGGCGCCGGGCGCTCTCCTCGATCGAGGTCTCCGGTGGCACCGATGAGGAGCAGACGGCGTTCTACACCGGCCTCTACCACTCCTACCTGCAGCCCAACATCATCTCCGACGTGGCCGGCACCTACTGGGGCAGCGACCAGGAGGTCCACCGGATCGAGCGCGGCCAGCGGGCCCAGTACGGGAACTTCTCCGGCTGGGACCAGTACCGCGCCCACACCCAGCTGCTCGCGCTCCTGGAGCCACAGGTCGCCGGCGACTTCGCCCGCTCGCTGCACGCCTACGCGCGCCAGCACGGCGGCGTCTGGGACCGCTGGGTCCACCTGAGCGGCTGGACGCACGTGATGACCGGCGATCCCAGCGCCCCCACGCTGGCCGGCTTCTACGCGCTCGGCGTCCGCAACTTCGACGCCGCCGGGGCGTACGAGTCGCTGGTCCGCCAGGCGACGGTGCCGCACCCCGACGGGCTCTCCAGCTACGGCTGCCCGGGCCAGTGCATCGGCCAACGGCCGAACCTGGCCGACTACCTGGCCAAGGGGTACGCGCCCCAGGACACCTGCCGCTGCTGGGGCGGCGCCGCGGAGACCCTCGAGGACGCCGTCGCCGACTACTCGCTCGCCGACTGGGGCCGGCGCCTCGACGCCTCCGCTGCCGAGACGGACTCGCTGATGGAGCGGGCCGGCTGGTGGCAGCACACCTTCAACCCGTCGGCGACCACCACGGACGGCTACCAGCAGGCCCGCAACGCAGACGGGAGCTGGGTCCCCGGCTTCACCCCGTCGACGCAGACCGGCTTCGCGCAGGGGAGCAGCGCGACGTACACCTGGATGGTGCCGCACGACGTGGCCCGGCTGGCCGAGGCCGTCGGCGGGCGCGAGCGCGCGGTCCAGCGGCTGGATGCGTTCTTCCACAAGGCCGACGGCTCCTGGCAGTACACCGGCGGCGACGCGCTGCGCTACGACCCGACCAACGAGCCCGGCATCCACGTCCCATGGATGTACAACGCCCTCGGCGCACCCTGGAAGACCCAGGAGACTGTCCGCGCGATGGCATCGCTGGCCTACGGGACCGGACCGCGCGGCCTGCCCGGCAACGACGACCTCGGCACCATGTCCGCCTGGTACGTCTTCGCCGCGATGGGCATCTACCCGCAGGACCCCGCCCGCGCCGAGATGCTCATCTCCAGCCCGATCTTCGAGAAGGTCACCATCCACCGCGGCAACGGCGTCGACATCACCATCGAGTCCCCCGGCGCCGGCACCGAGAACATCTACGTCCAGTCGGTCACCCTCGACGGCACGCCGCGCACCCGGTCCTGGCTCCCCGAGTCGGT
This sequence comes from Nocardioides sp. NPDC059952, assembly GCF_042730435.1. NCBI lineage: Bacteria > Bacillati > Actinomycetota > Actinomycetes > Propionibacteriales > Nocardioidaceae > Nocardioides > Nocardioides sp. NPDC059952. Next base: position 68,279 of record NZ_JBHWLY010000019.1, read on the forward strand.
GATGACCCGCGGTGGCACCGTCCGCATCGACGTCGGCGCCTCCCCGAACCGCGCCTGGGGCACCGCCGAGGCCGACCTGCCGATCTACCACACCGACTGACGATGCACTTGTTACGAGATCATCATGCACTCATAATGAGTGCATGGCCTACTTGCAGATCCGCGACATCCCCGACGACGTACGCGACGTCCTCGCCCAGCGCGCGAAGGACCGCGGGCAGTCGCTGAACTCCTACTTGCGTGACGTCGTCCTCCGGGAGGCGTCGTTCGCCAACAACCAGGCCTTGATCGACCGCGTGGTCGCGAGCAGGGGCGATTCGAAGTTCACCACCGAGGATGTGCTCGCCGCGCGCGACACGGCCCGCGGCGAGCGCTCCCAGGGCGCCGCGTGATCGTCCCCGACGCTTCCGCAGTAGCGCTTCTCTTCGCCGACCCCGACGCCGACTTCCGGGTGAACGCTGCGACCAAGATCCTTGCCGACGACCCCGAATGGGTCGTTCCGGAAGTCTGGCGAACCGAGGTACTCAGCGTCTTCCGCGGCCTCCTCCTGGGCGGCAAGCTCACCGACCAGGACGCAGAACAGGCGTTGCACTGGCTCCAGGCGATCACGGTGATCACCGCCCCGACCGGGCCACACCTCACCCGAATGTGGGAGCTGCGCAGCAACCTGTCGACCTACGACGCCGGCTACGTCGCAGTCGCCGAGTCACATGACCTGACCCTCGTCACCGCCGACGTGCGCATCGCAAAGGCCGGCGTCGCACGCTGCCCGGTGAGAACGATCAGCTGACACGAGATCTCCGCGCACGGAGGGGACTACCCGACTGACCGTCACCATCTGCGAAGATTCGGGGCGTGAGCACTTCGACGACGTCACGCGGCAACGCTCTCGACCGGTTCTTCCAGATCAGCGCGCGCGGATCCACGGTCGGGCGTGAGGTCCGGGGTGGGGTGGTCACGTTCTTCACGATGGCCTACATCGTCGCGCTGAACCCGCTGATCCTCGGGTTCGCGCAGGACGTCAACGGCGACCTCCTCGGCGGGAACGGCGGCGACAACCTGGCTGCGATTGCCGCCGGAACCGCGCTGGTGGCGGGCGTGATGACGATCCTGATGGGCCTCGCGGCCAACTACCCGCTGGCGCTGGCGACCGGACTCGGGCTCAACGCGTTCGTGGCGTTCTCGATCGCGAGCCAGATGACCTGGGCCGACGCGATGGGGCTGGTGGTGATCGAGGGTCTGGTGATCCTCGTGCTGGTGCTCACCGGTTTCCGGGAGGCCGTCTTCCACGCCGTGCCGCGCGAGCTCAAGACCGCGATCTCGGTCGGGATCGGTCTGTTCATCGCGGTGATCGGGTTCGTCGACGCCGGGTTCGTACGCCGCATCCCCGACGCCGCGAACACGACCGTCCCGGTCCAGCTCGGCCCGACCGGGCAGCTCGCGGGCTGGCCGGTGCTGGTCTTCGTCATCGGCCTGGCCCTGGTGATCACGCTGTGGGTGCGCAAGGTGCGCGGCGCGATCCTGATCTCGATCGCGGCGACCACGGTGCTGGCGATCGTCGTCGAGTCGATCGCCGGGCTCGGCAAGGGCAGCGCCGAGAACCCGACCGGCTGGGCGCTCAACGTGCCGGCCTTCCCCGACAAGATCGTCGACTGGCCCTCGTTCACGACGCTGGGCGAGTTCAACCTGCTCGGCTCGTTCGAGAACGTCGGCATCGTGACCGCGCTGCTGCTGGTCTTCACGCTCATGCTCGCCGACTTCTTCGACACCATGGGCACGATGACGGCCATCGGCTCCGAGGCCGGTCTGCTGCGTGCGGACGGCACCCCGCCGCGTACGCGCTCGATCCTGGTCGTCGACTCACTGGCCGCCGCGGCCGGTGGCGCCGGCGGCGTCTCCTCCAACACCTCCTACGTCGAGTCGGCCTCCGGCGTCGGCGAGGGTGCCCGCACCGGTCTGGCGGCGGTCGTGACCGGTGTGCTCTTCCTGCTCACCACGTTCCTCTCCCCGCTCGTCGAGATCATCCCGTCGGAGGCGGCGGTGCCCGCCCTGGTGCTGGTCGGTTTCCTGATGATGCAGCAGGTCAAGGACATCAATTGGGCCGACCCGGACATCGCGATCCCGGCGTTCCTGACGATCGCGCTGATGCCGTTCACCTACTCGATCTCGGTGGGCATCGGCGCCGGCTTCCTGGCGTACGTCCTCATCAAGATCGTCCGCGGCAAGGCCAAGAGCGTGCACCCGCTGATGTGGCTCGTCGCCGTCATGTTCGCCGTCTACTTCGCGATCCACCCGATCTCGAGCTGGATCGGCTGATGGACCCGTCCACCCGGCAGCCGCTGCGCGAGGTGGTCGCCCGCGACATCCGTCGCAAGATCATGGCCGGCGAGCTCGCGCCCGGCGATCGGCTGCGCGAGCAGGCGCTCGCCACCGAGTACGGGGTCTCTCGCGTGCCGGCGCGGGAGGCGCTGCACGTCCTGGCCCAGGAGGGGTTCGTCGACACCGTGCCGCGGCGCGGCGCGACGGTGGCCTTCCCCTCGGCGCAGAAGACCCGGCAGCTCATGGTCATCCGGGAGAACCTCGAGGTGCTGGCTGCCGGCCTGGCGGCCCGTCGGCACGGGGGCGACCAGGGCGAGGAGCTGACCGAGGTGCTCGAGCTCGGCACCAGCGCGACCGCCGCCGGCGACTATGCCGCCCTGCCGGAGCTGATCGCGCGGTTCCACGACGCAATCGGGATCGCCTCGGGCAACGACGAGCTCGCCAAGATGACCCGGTCGCTGCGGATGCAGGTGCGCTGGGTCTTCGAGATGCAGCTCGAGGAGCGGTCGAGCACGTCGTGGAAGCACCACCAGGAGATCGCCGAGGCGGTCCTCGCCGGTGACCAGGAGCTGGCCGAGTCCTCGATGCGCGCCGACGTCACCCGTGACGCCGACCTGCTCGTCGACCTGCTGGTCGCGCGCGCCGAGCGCCGGCACCCCTGAACCGACCGGGCTTAACCAGACCCGACGTCTTCTGAAACGAGGACGAAACCGCGCGCTGTTTGTATACAAGAATGATCGAACGGTATACGGAGCCGCCCGTGCTGGTGGCCGGCAACAGCGTCACCAGGTCGTTCCCCAACGGCACCACCGCGCTCGCCGAGGCGAGCTTCGAGATCCGCGCCGGTGAGTTCGTCTCCTTCGTCGGGCCCTCGGGCTGCGGCAAGTCGACGATGCTCCGCATGGTCGCCGGCCTCGACGTGCCGACCAGCGGCAGCGTCGAGCGCGGCGACGGCGAGATCGGCTACGTCTTCCAGGACGCGACGCTGCTGCCGTGGCGTACGGCCCTGGGCAACGTCGTCCTCCCGCTGCGGCTCGCCGGGACGAAACTGGGCCGGATCAAGAGGCTCGAGGCCGAGGAGCGGGCGCGTGCGGCGCTCGAGGTCGTCGGGCTGGCCGCGTACGCGGACCATCGGCCGGCCCAGCTCTCGGGCGGGATGCGGATGCGGGTCTCGATCGCCCGCTCGCTGGTCCAGCGGCCGGAGCTGTTCCTCTTCGACGAGCCGTTCGGCGCCCTCGACGAGATCACCCGCCAGGACCTCAACGGCCAGCTCGACACCCTGATGGCGACCGACCCGTTCACCGGGATCTTCGTGACCCACTCGGTCCCCGAGGCGGTCTTCCTCTCCGACCGGGTGCTGGTCTTCTCCTCCCAGCCGGGACGGATCGTCGCCGACCTCCGCATCGACCTTCCCCGGCCGCGACCTGAGGGGCTGCGCTTCAGCAGCGAGTACGCCGAGCTGTGCCGCCAGGTCTCCGACGCCCTCGCCGGTGCCCACCAGAGCACGGACCCGAAGACGGAGGCCGCCGCATGACCGCGCTCCTGGAGACCCAGCCGGAGACCCGCCCGCTGACCAAGGTTCCGTTCCTGCGCTTCGACCCGGGCCACGGCAGCCGGACCGTACGCTGGGTCGCCCCCGTCCTCACCCTGGTGGTCGTCCTCGGGGTGTGGACGCTGGTGAGCACCCAGCTCCTCTCCCCCACCCGCCAGTTCCTGCTGCCCTCGCCGTGGGAGGTGCTCGAGGCGGGCTTCCTGCAAGAGGCCGGCCGGACCGAGATCTTCACGGCCCTGTGGTCGACCACGAGGATCGCCCTGGTCGGGCTGGTGCTGGCGATGGCGATCGGGGTCTTCTTCGCGGTCGTGATGAGCCAGGCCCGCTGGGCGGAGGCCTCGTTCTACCCCTATGCCGTGATCCTGCAGACCATCCCGATCCTGGCGATGGTGCCGCTGCTCGGGTTCTGGTTCGGCTACGACTTCACCTCGCGGCTGGTCGTGTGCGTGCTGCACTCGCTGTTCCCGATCATCACCAACACGATGTTCGGCATCGCCTCGGTCGACGACAACCTGCACGACCAGTTCTCGCTCTTCCGCGCCTCGCGCTGGCAGCGGCTCATCCACCTCCAGCTGCCCGCCGCGCTCCCCGCGGCGCTGGCCGGCTTCCGGATCTCGGCCGGGATGGCGGTGGTCGGCTCGATCATCGCCGACTTCTTCTTCCGGCAGGGGCAGCCCGGCATCGGCCGGCTGATCGACACCTACCGGCAGAGCCTCGACACCGACCTGATGATGGCCGCCCTCGCTGCCTCCTCGCTCGTCGGGATCGTCCTCTTCCTGCTCTTCGGCGCCGTCCTGCGCGCCGTCGAGACCCGCCGTTCCCCCCGTCGCTGACCCCCACACCCTGGAGAGAACCCCATGACGTACGCCCGTTGGACCCACATCACCGCCACCACCGCCCTCGCCGCGCTCGCCCTGACCGGATGCGGCGGCAGCGAGGAGGCGATCGGCGACCCCGACGCCCCGAAGGGCTCGCTCGCCGCCGTCTGCCCGGCGACCGTGGTCATCCAGACCGACTGGTACGCCACCCCCGAGCGCTCCCCCGCCTACAACCTGATCGGCCCCGACGGCGAGATCGACGTCGACAAGGGCGCCTACGTCGGCGAGATCGGCGACACCGGCGTCACCGCCGAGATCCGGCTCGGCGGGCCGTTCATCGGCGGTCAGCCGGTGACCGCGCAGCTGTACACCGACGACACCATCGACCTCGGCGTCGTCGCCACCGACATCGCGATCCGCGACTACGAGAAGTTCCCCACCCGTGGCGTGTTCACGATGATGCAGAAGTCGCCGTTCATGGTGATGTTCGACCCCACCAAGTTCCCCGAGGTGAAGACCTGGGACGACCTCAAAGCCACCGGGGCGCCGGTCCTGCACGCCCAGGGCGTCAGTTGGGTCGACTACCTGGTGCACGAGGGCCTCGTCGACGAGAAGCAGCTCGACGGCTCCTTCGACGGCAGCCCCAGCCGGTTCGTCGCCGACGACGGCGCGCTGTTCCAGCAGGGCTACGTCAGCAACGAGCCCTATCGCTGGGAGCACGACGTCGCCGAGTGGGCGAAGCCGACCGCCCACCTGATGCTCGACGACGCCGGCTACCAGGTCTACCAGCAGGCGTACGCGGTCCGGGCGGATGACGAGGAGACGCTGAGCCCGTGCCTGAAGGAGCTGGTGCCGCTGCTGCAGCAGTCGGAGATCGACTACTTGAAGGATCCGACGCCGGTCAACGACACCCTGATCGAGATCGCCGACGCCATCAAGGACGGTCCCCCGATCACCCCCGGCGGCAACGAGAACTCGGTCAAGGTCCAGGTCGAGACGGGCCTGGTCGCTAACGGCCCGGACGGCGCCTACGGCAGCTTCGACGTCGCGCGCGTCGACAGCGTGATCGAGAAGATGACGGCCGTGCTGAAGGACGGCGGCAAGGACGTCCCGGAGATCACCGGCGACGACCTGGTCACCAACGACTACATCGACCCCGAGATCAAGCGTTGACCCCAGTGCAGGCAAGCACCGTCATCGCTCGCATTCTCGGGGCCCGTACGTCCACCGGCCTGGTCGATCTCGGGATCGACGGCGGCGTTGTCTCGACGGTCTCCGGCCCGTCCCCCATCGGGCCGGAGACCGTCGTGGACGCCGCCGGAGCGGTCGTGATGCCCGCCTTCGTCGACGCCCACGTCCACCTCGACAAGGCCCATCTGCTCGGCGCCGGTGGGCTCGAGCCCACCGGCCCAGGCGTCGGCCCGGCGATCGCGCTGATGCAGGAGGTGCGGCGTACGCAGCCCGCGGGGATCGTCGAGGTCGGTGCCCGGAAGGGTGTGGAGTCGATGGTGCGCCACGGGGTCGTGGCCGCACGGGCGCACGTCGAGGTCGACGCCGACATCCGGCTCGACATGCTCGACCTGCACATCGCGCTGCGCGAGGAGAACGCCGAGCGGATCGACCTGCAGCTCTCGGTCTTCCCGCAGAACGGGCTCACCCGCCAGGTGACCGCGCTGATGAGCGCCGCCCTGCGCCACGGCGGTGGCGTCGTCGGCGGATGCCCCTACGTCGACGACGACCAGGAGGCCCACCTCGATGTCGTCTTCGGTCTGGCCGATCGGTTCGGGCTCCCGGTGGACCTGCACCTCGACTTCGACGACGACCCCTCGGGATCGATGGTCGCGGCCGTCGCCGAGCGCACCCGCGCGCTCGGCATGCAGGGCCACGTCACCATCGGGCACGTCACCAAGCTGGCGGCGATGCCCGTGGACGAGCAGGAGGTGGCGTACGCCCTGCTGGCCGAGGCCGGGATCTCGCTGGTCGTGATGCCGGCGACCGACCTCTACCTGGGCGGATCCGGCGAGCCCGGCAGCCGCAGCCTGGCTCCGCTGGAGCGGGCGCATGCCGCCGGCGTGCGGGTCGCGGTCTCGAACAACAACCTGCACAACGCCTTCTCCCCCTACGGCAACGGCAACCTGCTCCAGGCCGCCTGGACCGCGGGTCTCACCCGGCAGCTGGTCGGTGCTGAGATGCTGGACCTGCTCGTCGCCTCGATCACCGACCACCCGGCCGCGATCCTCGGGCGGGCCCCGCACGGCACCACGGCGGGCGATGTGGCCGACCTGGTGGTCCTGGACACCGACGACCCCCGGCTCGTCGCGCTCCAGGTGCCCTCGGTCCTGGCCTCGCTCCGGTCGGGCACGCTCGTGCATCAGCAACGCAGCATCCGTACGCAGACCATGGAGGTCACCTCATGACCGGCAGCAGAACACTTCGCAACGGCACCCTGGCCGACGGCTCCCGAGTCGACGTCTCGGTGACGGACGCTCGGATCTCGGCGGTCTCGCCCGCCTCCTCCGCGGTGGCTGAGGGAGACCTGGACCTGGGCGGCGCCCTGCTCCTGCCCGCGCTGGTCAACGGCCACGCCCACCTGGACAAGACGCTGATCGGCTCCGGCTGGCACCCGCACCGTCCCGGCACGACCGTCCGCGAGCGGGTGGCGGCCGAGCACACCCTGCGCGGCGAGGTCGGCGTGCCCGTGGTGGAGCGCGCTCGTGCGCTCGCGGAGCAGATGATCTCGTTCGGCACCGGGACGGTGCGTACGCATGTCGACATCGACCCCGAGGTCGGCCTGGCCGGTCTGGAGGCGGTCCTGGAGGTGCGCGATGCGCTCCGCGACCGGCTGCGCGTCGAGATCGTCGCCTTCCCGCAGAGCGGGATCATCACCTCACCCGGCACCGAGAAGCTCCTCGACGAGGCGCTGGCCGCGGGCGCGGACCTCGTCGGCGGGCTCGACCCGGACGGCTTCGACGGCGACGCCGAGGCCCACCTCGACGTCGTCTTCGGCCTCGCCGCCCGGCACGGCGCGGGCATCGACATCCACCTGCACGACCTGGGCGCTCCCGCGGTCCGTCAGTACTCGCTGATCGCGGAGCGGACCCGGGCCGAGGGGCTGGGCGGGAAGGTGAACGTGAGCCACGCGTACGGCCTCGGCTCGATCCCCCTCGACGAGGCCCGCCGGGTCGGTGGGCTCTTCGCCGAGGCGGGGGTCTCGGTGCTGACCAACGGACCGGCCGGACCGATGCCGCCGGTGCTGGCGCTGCGTGAGGAGGGCACCACCGTCTGGTCCGGCTCGGACAACATCCGGGATGCCTGGTGGCCCTACGGCGACGGCGACATGCTCGCGATCGCGCGGCAGGTCGCCTACCAGTCCGGGTTCCGCACGGACGAGACCCTCGCCGTCGCCCTCGACCTCGTCACCGACTCGGCCGCGCAGGCGATGGGCCTCGACGCCTACGGCATCGTCGTCGGCGCGCCGGCGGACCTGCTGGTCCTCGACGTGCCGACTCCCGCCGCGGCGGTCGCGGCCGCCCCCACCTCGCGGACCGTCCTGCATGCCGGCGAGGTGGTGGCGACGCGCGTCGAGACGGTCGAGCTGGGCTGAGTCAGCCCAGAGTCAGCCCAGCATGTCCTTGACGAGCGGCACGACCTGGGTGCCGTAGAGCTCGATCGAGCCCATCAGGTCCTCGTGGCGCACCTGGCCCTGGTCGTACTTCAGATCGAAGCGGTCGACGCCGAGGACCTTGATGGTGCCGGCCAGCTTCCGGGCGACCGTCTCGGGCGAGCCGACGTAGAGGGACCCGCCCTCGATCTCACGCTCGAAGTCGCCGGGGCTGGGCGGCGGCCAGCCGCGCTCGCGGCCGATCTGGGTCCGCATCGCCAGCCAGCCCTCGTAGACCGTCTCCCGGGCCTGCTCGTCGGTGGCCGCGACGAAGCCGGGCGAGTGGACGGCGACGCGCTGCCGAGGCGTCCCGAACTCGTCCTGGGCACGCTCGAAGAGGTCGATGTAGGGCGCGAACCGGTCGGCCGGGCCGCCGATGATCGCCAGGAAGAGACCGAAGCCGTGACGCGCGGTGCGGACGACCGACTCCGGGCTGCCGCCGACGCCGACCCAGGCGGTCAGGCCGTTCTCGGTGCGCGGGAAGACCTCCTGGTCGGTGAGCGCCGCGCGGGTGCGGCCCTCCCAGGTGACCTTCTCCTCCTTCAGCAGGGCGGAGAGCAGCTCGAGCCGCTCCTCGAAGAGCTCCTCGTAGTCGGCGAGGTCGAAGCCGAACAGCGGGAAGGACTCGGTGAACGACCCACGCCCGGCGACGATCTCGGCGCGGCCGTTCGAGACCGCGTCGAGGGTGGCGAAGCGCTCGAAGACCCGCACCGGGTCGTCGGAGCTGAGCACGGTCACCGCGGAGCCGAGCCGCAGGCGCTCGGTGCGGGAGGCGACCGCGGCCAGCACCATCTCCGGGCTGGAGACGGCGAAGTCGCGGCGGTGGTGCTCGCCCACCCCGAAGAAGTCGAGCCCGACCCGGTCGGCGAGCACGCCCTCCTCGACGATGTTCCGGATCACCTGCGCGTGGTGCTGCGGCTTGCCCTCGGCGTCGCGGGTGACACCGCCGAAGGTGTCCAGGCCGAACTCGATGTCAGTCATGCCCGTTGAAACATCAACCAGTCTTGGCGCATTCCCAGGGGGCTGCCGGGATCTGATGAGCCTCGCTCGCCAGGTGGCGCCACAGGGTGCCGCCGTGCTGCAGGTCGAGACGGCCCTCGGGACAGGCGTCGGCGGGGAGGTCGAGACCCAGGGCGGTGACCGAGCCCAGGACCCGGTTCGGGCCCAAGAGTCCGGGGGCCATCGAGCTCTCGTCCAGGTCGAGGGACTCGACCAGGAGCGGGCGGCCGTCGTGGTCATGGGCCGACCACTCGGTGCGCACCCGGCCGGGGCGCTCGCCGTGGCGGCCGAGGACGAGGGTCTCGCGCAGGGCGAGCCGGGCGTCTCGTCCGAGCGTGACCCGGGTGTCGCGGGTGACGTCGGCGCCGGCCGAGACGACGAAGGGCTCACCGGCCCAGATCAGGGTGGCGCCTGCTTCGAGGGTGATCCGGACCGACCAGGACGCGTGGCCGCCGACCATGTCGTAGGCGACGGTCCCGGCAGGCTCGACCAGGGTCAGGCTCGCGCCCTCCCCCACCTCGACCTCGACCTCGACGTGGTCGCCGGCCAGGAGCATCGCTCCGTCCGGGACCAGCGAGATCCGCGCCGAGCGGGCGTCGCTGGCGAGCAGCATCGGCCGCAGCGCCGGAGCCGTCGCCGGCCCCGTCACATCGGTCTCCACGCGCACCCGGCCGCCGTCGACCGCCCCGACCCGTACCCGGGTCCGGGCGCCACTGGTCAGCTCAGGCGTGCTGATGGTCGTGGTCATGCTCGTGAGTGTGGCTGGTGCCGTCGGCGTGGAAGTGGGGAGCCATCGGGCCCGGGTCGGCCGGGACCAGGACGCCGCCGCGGTGCCGGGTCAGCTCCGACCTCACCCACGCCACGAGCGCCTCGACGGAGGCCGGGTCGGTGCGGGAGAGAGCGATGACCGGACGCCCCTCGCGGACCGACCCCGCGTCGGAGACCATCGCGACCGGGTCGACACCGACGTACGGGGCCAGGTCGGTCTTGTTGACGATGAGCAGGTCGGCGCGCTCGATGCCGGGACCGCCCTTGCGGGCGACGTCGCCGCCGCCGGCGACGTCGATCAGGAAGATCTGGGTGTCGACCAGCGCCGGCGAGAACGTCGCTGTGAGGTTGTCCCCGCCGGACTCGACCAGGACCACGTCCAGCGGCGCGAACTCCTCCTCGAGCTCCTCGACGGCGATCAGGTTGGCAGTGACGTCGTCACGGATGGCGGTGTGGGGGCAGGCACCGGTCTCGACGGCACGGATGCGGGCCGGGTCGAGCACGCCCGCCGAGCGGAGGAAGCGGGCGTCCTCGTCGGTGTAGATGTCGTTGGTGACCACGCCGATCTCCAGATCGGCGGAGAGCTCACGGCAGAGCAGCGCGATGAGCGAGCTCTTTCCGGTCCCGACCGGCCCGCACACTCCGATGCGCAGCCCCCTGTCGTCCTTCGTCGCGTTTTCAGGCACTGAACAACCTCCTGGTCGTGTGGGCGTGGGTCTGGGCCCACAGGTCTAGCTGAGGCGCGCTGGGCGCCGGGATCTGATCGGGGTCGGTGAGCGAGGCGACCTCGGTGGCGAGCCGCTCGGCCTCCGGGAGCAGGTCGTACACCCACGAGGTGGTCTCGAGCGGGTCGAGAGGCAGCAGCTTGAGGGCTGCCGAGGCGACCGTCTGCAGGTCGTCGTACGCCACCAGCCGGCCCAGCGAGGCCGGCGCGATGCCACCGGTGGCGGCCGCCGCGGCCAGGACGAGCGGGCGGCAGGGACGCTCGAGGACGGCGACCTCCGCGACGTGCGTCGATTCCGGGAACAGGCGCCTGACCAGCCTCAACAGTGCGCGACCGAGGGTGCGCGAGGTGTCCCGCATCGAGGCCGCGGGTGTGCGCGCCGCCCAGGCGTCCAGGACCGGCTCCAGCGGCAGACCGGCGCGCAGCCGATGCAGCGCCACCACCGCCGTGCCCGCCTCGACCCGGACCACGCTGGCCAGTCGCGACCGCATGAAGACCGGCACCTGGTCGGCGGTGAGCCCGGAGCGTACGGCCGCCTCGAGCTGGCCGGACTGGGTGTGGCCGGCGACCGGGAGGCGGGCGTCGGCCAGCAGCATCATGAGCAGGTCGTCCGACATCGCGCTCAGAACATCGAGTAGAGCTGCGTCAGCGGCAGCTCGGTCGCGGGGGCGGGCTCGATCAGCTCGCCGTCGACGTGGATGCGGAACGTCTCGGGCTCGACCCGGATGTCGGGGGTCGCGTCGTTGTTGATCATCTGCGCCTTCCCGATCTCTCGGGTCGGGGCGATCCCGACCAGGCGCCGGCGCAGGCCGAGGCGCTCGGCGAGGCCGGCGTCCAGCGCGGACGGCGCGACGAACGAGACCGCATGGTCCGCCCCCGGTCCCACCAGCGTGGGTCGCATGAGCACCGGCTGCGGGGTCGGGATGGAGGCGTTCGGGTCGCCGAGGGCGCCCCAGATCAGCGCACCGGCCTTCATCACGACCTCGGGCCGGATGCCGAAGAACCGCGGGTCCCACAGGACCAGGTCGGCCATCTTGCCGGGCTCCACGGAGCCGACCTCGGCGGCGATGCCATGGGCGATGGCGGGGTTGATCGTGTATTTCGCGACGTACCTCTTGGCGCGGATGTTGTCCGCCTTCCCACCCAGCGAGCCGAGGCGCGCCTTCATCGCGTGGGCGACCTGCCACGTGCGGCAGATGACCTCGCCGATGCGGCCCATCGCCTGGGCGTCGGAGGAGGTGATCGAGAGCGCGCCGAGGTCGTGCAGTACGTCCTCGGCAGCGATCGTGGTCGCCCGGATCCGGGACTCGGCGAAGGCCAGGTCCTCGGGCACCCGCGGGTTGAGGTGGTGGCAGACCATCAGCATATCGAGGTGCTCGGCGACGGTGTTGACGGTGTGCGGGAGGGTCGGGTTGGTGGAGCCGGGGATGACGTAGGGCAGCGAGGCCACCGAGAGGATGTCGGGTGCGTGCCCTCCCCCGGCGCCCTCGGCGTGGAAGGCGTGGATGGAGCGGCCGGCGATCGCTGCGACCGTCGACTCCAGGTAGCCCGCCTCGTTGAGCGAGTCCGAGTGCAGCGTGACCTGCAGGCCGTGCTCGTCGGCCGCCCGCAGCGAGGCATCGATGGCGGCAGGGGTCGAGCCCCAGTCCTCGTGGACCTTGTAGGCGGCGGCTCCGGCCAGCGCCTGCTCGGCCAGCCCGGCAGCGGAGACGGTGTTGCCCTTGCCCATCAGCAGCAGGTTGACCGGCATGTCGTCGAGCGCGCGGTGGACGGTCTCCAGATGCCACGGCCCGCCCGTGACGGTGGTGGCCTTGGACCCCTCCGACGGTCCCGTGCCACCACCCCCGATGGTGGTGGTCCCGGTCGAGATCGCCTCGACGATCTGCGAGCGGGACAGCAGATGTACGTGGACGTCGATCGCCCCGGCGGTCAGGATCTTGCCCTCACCGCTGACCACGTCGGTGCCCGGTCCGATGATCAGGTCGGGGTGGACGCCGTCGGCGATGTCGGGGTTGCCGGAGCGCCCCAGAGCGACGATCCTCCCGGCGCGGATCCCGACGTCGGCGCGGACGATGCCCCAGTGGTCGAGCACGAGCGCGTTGGTGATCACCGTGTCGAGCGCACCCTCGGACGACGGCACCGTTGACTGGTTCATCGACTCGCGGATCGACTTGCCGCCGCCGAAGACGGACTCCTCGCCACCCGCGGTCAGGTCGTCCTCGACCTCGATCCACAGGTCCGTGTCACCCAGGCGCACCTGGTCACCGGTCGTGGGGCCGTAGAGGGCGGCGTACTCGGTCCTGCTGATCTCCACCATCACGCCTCCTTGATCTGGCTGTGCTTGATCTGGCTGTGCTTGATCTGTAGGCCGGGCACGACCCGGGCTCCCTTGAACGCCACGATCGCGACCTCACGGGACGCACCCGGCTCGAAGCGGCGCGACGTGCCGGCGGGGATGTCGAGACGGAATCCCTCGGCCGCCTCGCGGTCGAAGGCGAGGGCCGCGTTCACCTCGGCGAGGTGGATGTGGGAGCCGATCTGGACCGGTCGGTCGCCGGTGTTGAGAACGACCAACGTACGCCGCTCCGCCTCGCTCCGGTCGGTGTTGAGCCGGATGGTGCCCTCGGCGACGCGTACGGCTCCGGGCCCGCTGGACTGCATGGACATGCTGGCCTCCTCAGGCGCTGTGCTTCATGCGATGGGCTGGTGGATGGTGACGAGCTTGCGGCCGTCGGGGAAGGTCGCCTCGACCTGGACCTCGACGAGCATGTCGACGACGTCGGGCATCACCTGCTCGCGGGTCAGCACCGTGCGCCCCCGGGTCATCAGGTCGGAGACCGACGCCCCCTCACGCGCACGCTCGATCACCCAGGTGGACAGCAGCGCGACCGACTCGGGGTAGTTGAGGAGCACTCCGCGGGCGAGCCGGTCGCGAGCGACCATCCCGGCCACGGACAGCAGCAGCTTCTCGGTGTCGGACGGGGTCAGATGCATGTCGCCAACTCTCTAGACGGCCAGCTGGGATCGGACGTGATCGTGCGCCTCGGAGCCGCCGTCACCGCGCGCGGTGATCCGGCCGGACTCGAGGATGTAGTAGGCGGAGGCCGTACGCAGCGCGAACCCGACGTGCTGCTCGACCAGCAGCACGGTGAGGTCGCCGCGACCGGTGAGCTCGGAGATCACCCGCTCGATCTCGGCGACGACGTTGGGCTGGATGCCCTCGGTCGGCTCGTCGAGGATGAGCAGGCGCGGCCTGGTCAGCAGCGTACGCGCGATCGAGAGCTGCTGGCGCTGACCACCGGAGAGCAGCCCGGCGCGTCGGCCGAGCAGGTCCTTCAGCGCCGGGAACAGGTCGAGCATCTCGCTGATCCCGGCCCGGTCACCGACCAGCTGGAGGTTCTCCAGCGCGGTCATGTCGCCGAAGCTCTGCTGGCCCTGGGGGACGTAGCCCAGACCTCGCTTGACGCGTGCGCTCGGGCGCAGCGCGGTGACGTCCTCGCCGTCGAGCAGCACCCGGCCGGTCTTGGCCCGGACGAGCCCGACCGCCGCCTTGAGCAGGGTCGTCTTGCCCGCGCCGTTGTGTCCCATCAGCGCCACCGCGGCGCCGGTCGGGACCTCGAGGCTGACCTCGTGGAGCACGGTGGTTCGGCCGTAGCCGCCGGTGACCGACTCGATCCTCAGCATCAGGCGTCCTCTCCCAGATAGACCCGTTGCACCTCGGCGTCCTCCCTGATCTCGGCGGCAGTGCCCTCCGCGATCACCTTGCCCGCGTGCAGCACGGTCACGTTGTCGGCGAAGCGTCGTACGAAGTCCATGTCGTGCTCGATGACCACGACGGTCCGTTCCGGGCTGATCCGGCGCAGCAGCTCTCCGGTCTCCTCCCGCTCCTCGGCCGACATCCCGGCGACGGGCTCGTCGAGCAGCATCACCTCGGAGTCCTGGACGAGCAGCATCCCGATCTCCAGCCACTGCTTCTGCCCGTGCGAGAGCACGCCCGCGGGCCGGTCCGCCAGCTCCGTGAGCCCGACGGTCTCCAGCACCTCGGCGACCTGCTCGGGTGTCCCCCGCCGCGGCAGCATCAGCCGCCACCGCGCCCGGTGCACGCCGGCGGCGATGTCGAGGTTCTGCAGCACGCTCAGCTCCTCGAAGACCGTGGCGGTCTGGAACGTACGCCCCACCCCGAGGCGGGTGATCCGGTGCGATGCCAGTGCGAGCAGGTCGCGTGTGCGATAGCGCGCCTCGCCACTCCCCTTGGCCAGACCCGTCAGGGTGTCCACGAGCGTCGTCTTCCCGGCGCCGTTGGGCCCGATCAGGAAGTGCAGCCGGCCGGGCTCCAGGGTCAGGGACACCCCGTCGATCGCCACGAAACCGTCGAACTCGACCCGCAGGTCGCTGACCTCCAGCGTCTCCCTGCTCATGCGGTGACCTCCTCCGCCACTCGTGTCTCCGGTTCCGCGGAGGTCCGGGACCCCGCACGTCCCGAGACCAGAGCTCTCACCAGCCCCAGCAGCTGCGCCAGCCCACCCGGCAGCAGCAGGATGACCAGCACGAACAGGGCACCTTGGAAGTAGGACCACGACCCCGGGAACGCCTCGGAGAGCGACGTCTCGGCGTAGCCGATCAGCAGCGCGCCGACGGCCGGACCGAGGAGCGAGGCGCGTCCGCCGAGCGCGACCCCGGCGAGCAGACCGATGGAGGCGACCACGCCGACGTCGTCGGGCGAGACGATCCCGGCGATCGGCACGAAGAGAGCACCACCGATCGAGGCCAGGACGGCCGCGATGACGTACGCCGCCAGCTTGACGTTGGCTGGGTCGGTGCCGAGGAAGCGCACCCGTTCCTCGCCGTCGCGGACGGCCACCAGCAGCTCGCCGAAGCGGGTGCGGTAGAGCCAGGCCATCGCCAGGATCGAGATCAGCAGGATCCCGGCCGCGATGAAGTAGAGCATCCGCTTGTTGGCCGGGTCGAAGAGGGCGTACCCGAAGAAGCCCTGGAAGTTGTTGAGGCCGTTGGCGCCGCCGGTGGTCTTCACCTGGCCGACGAGCAGGATCGCGAAGGCGGCCGCGAGCGCTTGGCTCAGGATGGCGAAGTACGCCCCCTTGATCCGCCGCTTGAACACCGCGAGCCCCAGCAGACCCGCCACGAGTGCGGGCAGAACGAGGATGACGACGAGCGCGAGCCCGCCGCTGCGCAGCGGCTCCCACCATCCCGGCACCGTGGCGTCGCCGTAGAGCGCCATGAAGTCCGGCACCCCGCCGGGGCCGGCGTCGGCGAGCTTGAGGTGCATCGCCATCGCATAGGCGCCGATACCGAAGTAGAGCCCTTGGCCGAGGACCAGCATCCCGCCACGGCCCCAGGCCAGGCCGATGCCGACCGCGGCGATGGCGTAGCAGCAGTACTTGGCGAGCAGGCCGAGGCGGAAGTCCGAGAGGACCGCCGGAGCGAGGACGAGCAGGCCGACCGCGAGCAGCAGCCAGCCGACGTACGGAGAGAGCTTCTTCATGCTCATGCCAGGCTCCTGGTGCGGACCGAGAGGATGCCCTGCGGGCGCAGCTGCAGGAACGCGACGATCGCCAGGAAGACGATCACCTGGGCGACCGAGCCGGTCAGGGCGTGGGCGAGGAAGGCCTGCAGCAGGCCGATGCCGAGAGCCGCGACGATCGTGCCCTTGAGGTGCCCGATGCCGCCGACGACGACCACCAGGAACGCCTGCACGATGTAGGACGTACCGAGGTTGGGGCCGGTCGACCCGAGCAGCGTGAGCGCCACCCCGGCCACACCGGCCAGGCCCGACCCGATGAAGAAGGTGGCCCGGTCGGTGCGGCGGGTCGAGATGCCGATGGTCTCGGCGAGGTCGCGGTTGCCGACGGTCGCCCGGATCTGCCGCCCGAGGGCGGTGAACCGGAGCACCGCCAGCAGCACCGCCACGCACAGCCCTGCCAGGACGATGATGAAGAGCCTGGTCAGCGGGAAGTCGTAGCCCAGGATCGGGATCGACCCGTCCAGCCAGCCCGGCGCGGGCACCTCCTTGGCCGGAGCCCCGAAGATGTCGCGCGCGACCTGCTGCAGGACGAGTCCGACGCCGTAGGTGACCAGCAGCGTGTCCAGCGGACGGGCGTACATCCACCGCAGCACGCTCGCCTCGAGCGCCAGCCCGAGCAGCCCGCCGACCACGAACCCCGCGGGGAGCGCGATCAGCAGGCTCAGCTCGGTGCTGGCGACGATGGTCGAGACGACATAGGCGGTGTACGCGCCGGCCATGATGAACTCGCCGTGGGCCATGTTGATCACGCCCATCTGACCGAAGGTCAGGGTGAGCCCGAGGGCGATGAGGAGCAGGACCGCACCGGCGGAGATGCCGGTGAAGACCTGGGCGAGGAGTGCGTCCAACGGGCTAGTTCTTCCACCAGTCATAGGACTTCAGGTAGGGGTCCGGCTCGATCGGCTTGTCGCTGGACCAGACCGTGTCGATCAGCCCTTCGGAGTTCACCTGGCCGATGAGCGCGGTCTTGGCGATGTGGTGGTTTTCGCCGTCGACCTCGACGGTGCCCTCCGGTGCGTCGTAGGTGACGCCGCCTGCGGCGTCGATGACGTCCTCGACCGCGAACGAGTCGGCCTTCTCGACCATCCCCTTCCACAGGTGCAGCGAGGTGTAGGCGGCCTCCATCGGGTCGGAGGTGACCGCCTTGGCGCCGTTGGCCGCCTTGAAGTCGGTCACGAACTTCTGGTTCGCCGGGCTGTCGATGGTCTGGTAGTAGTTCCAGGCGGTGTACTGCCCCTCGAGGTTGCCCACCCCGACGCCCGGGACCTCCTCCTCGGCGATCGAGACCGAGAGCACCGGCATCGCCGAGGCGGTCAGGCCCTTGCCCTTGTACTCCTTGAAGAAGGCCACGTTGGAGTCGCCGTTGAGGGTGTTGAAGACGGCGTCCGCGCCGGCGGCCTTGACCTTGTCGACGACCGTGCCGAAGTCGGTCGACCCCAGGGGCTGGTACTCCTCACCGAGCACCTTGATGCCGTTGGCGGCTGCGTACTGCTTGATGATCTTGTTGGCCGTGCGGGGGAAGACGTAGTCGGAGCCGACCAGGAAGATCGACTCGATCTTCTTCTCCTGCTTGAGGAAGTCGAGGGCGGGGATGATCTGCTGGTTGGTCGTCGCGCCGGTGTAGAAGATGTTGTGGGAGGACTCCAGGCCCTCGTACTGCACCGGGTAGAAGAGCAGCGCGTCGTTGCCCTCGAAGACCGGCAGCATCGCCTTGCGCGAGCTGGAGGTCCAGCCGCCGAAGACGGCCGCGACGCAGTCGTCCTGGATCAGCTTGGTCGCCTTCTCGGCGAAGACGGTCGGCTCGGACTGGCCGTCCTCGCTGACGATCTCGAGCTTCTTGCCGAGCACGCCGCCATCGTCGTTGATCTCCTCGGCGGCCATGGACAGGGACTTGAAGACGGTCGTCTCGCTGATCGCCATCGTCCCCGACAGGGAGTTCAGGAAGCCGATCTTGATGGTGTCGCCGCTGGTGTCGACGCAGCTCTCGCTGGTCGCGGTGTCACCGGTCTTGGCGCCGCCGCAGGCGGCCGCGGTCAGGCCCAGGGCGAGCACCGAGCTGGCCGCGAGGACGCGGCTCGAGAATTTCGTACGCACGGGGGGAGGTCCTTCCATCGGACAATTGCTCTCGAATGGAAGGAATCTAGGGACGGGTTGTTTCGCCGATGTGTCGTGCTCTGGGAGGATTTGTTTCCAGGCGGAAACGTCTTCTCGCGACCGGGATCAGGACAGCGTGTCGAGGGCGGTCCGCAGGTCGCGCGCGACCCTGACGACGGCCTCGGTCTGCTGCCGGGCTCGGATCTCCCGGGCCACCGAGGCGCCCACCGGCGAGAGCGCGACCACAGCCCGGCGCTTGTCCTGGGCGTGGACCTTGCGCAGCACCAGACCGCGCTCGGCCAGCCTGTCGACGTGCCTGGTCAAGGTGGCGGCGGGGACCGCGGCGCCGTCGGCGAGACGGGTCATGGTCTGGCCCGGCTCGTCGAGCAGCACGCTGAGGACGCGCCACTGCTCCGCGGTGAGGTCGAAGTCGGCGTACGCCTCGGCAAGGACGCGTGCGATCCGGCGCTGCGCCCGGGCGAGCAGCACGGCCAGATCCGAGCTGCGCAGATCCGTGCCGGCGGTCTCGGCCACCTCCATGGCGTCCTCCCATGACTGTCTGCTGGATGCCCGCTGCGCCGAGGGCCCGACTCCCGTACCCTAACCATCCATCGGCTCAATGGTGAGTCATCCCGTCCGGTTCGTCTGGGAGCAGGTGCCGATGTCCCCGCCGTCGTTCACCCCGGCGTCGCATGCCCTGCTCGGCCTCGCACCCCGCCCGCCGGAAGCGGTCTCGATCGCCTTCGTGGTGCCGATGCAGGGCCCGACCGGCATCTACGGCCCCGGGTGCCTGGCCTGCGGCGAGCTGGCCGCAGAGGACCTCAACGCCGGCGGCGGGATCGCCGGACGACCGGTCGAGCTGGTCGCGGTCGACGCCGGTCGCGCACCCGACGAGGTGGCCGCCGAGGTGGCCCGGCTCGTCGAGCTCGGCAGGGTCGACGCGATCGCCGGCTGGCACATCTCCGCCGTACGCCAGGCGATCACCGCCCGCGTGGGCGGCCGGGCTCTCTACGCCTTCGCCGCCATGCATGAGGGCGGCGACGACACCCCCGGCGTCTTCATGCTCGGCGAGCGGCCGGTCAACCAGCTGCTCCCCGCCGCCGCCTGGATGCGGGCCAACCACGGCGTCGCCCGCTGGGCGGTGGTCGGCAACGACTACGTCTTCCCGCGCGTCACCGGGTCGACGGCCCGGGCCGCGCTGCGCGGGTCGCCCTCGGAGGTAGTCAGCGAGACGTACGTCCCGTTGGGCACCCGCGACTTCGCCGGCGTGCTGCGTGGCCTGGAGGGCGGCGAGCAGGACGGAGTGATCATGCTGCTGATGGGCCAGGACGCCGTGCACTTCAACCGCCAGTTCGCCGCTGCCGGGCTGAGCTCGTCGCTGACCCGGCTGAGCCCCGCGGTCGAGGAGAACACCCTGCTCGCCGGTGGCGCCGGCGCCAACGCCAACGTCTTCGCGGCCGCCGCCTACTTCGACGGCCTCGCCACCCCCGAGTCGGCCGGCCTGTCCGAGCGCTACTACCGCCGCTTCGGCGAGTACGCGCCCTCCCTCAACGCCGTGGGCGAGTCCTGCTACGAGTCGCTGATGTTCCTGCGTCAGATCGGCGACGCCTGCGGCGGGCTCGAGGTCGAGTCCGCGCTCGGCCTCACCGCCCACCACAGCTACTCCAGCCCCCGAGGCCTGATGCGGATGCACGGCAACCTCGTGGACCAGGACGTCTACATCGCCGCCGCCGACGGCCTCCGCTTCGAGATCCAGGAGCAGATCGCGTACGCCTCCTAACATCTGTCGACAGTCCTCCCCCTCGCGTGACCGCGACATGGGTCACGCGGCGAGGGTGTGGTCGAGGAACACCTCGCGGAGCCGGAACTCTGCCGGCGACAGGGGTGGTGGATCTGGTGACCAGGTGTCTGGTGGCGGGCTCGTGTAGATGTGCCCGGTGGGTGTGATGGTGATGATGCTGCCGTCGGGTCCCGGTCTGGCCTGCCAGCCGAGCGCTTCCTTGGCTTGGTTGCATCGTTCGCAGAGCCCTTGGAGGTTCTGGGCGGTGGTTTCGCCGCCGTCAGCGTGGCGCTGGATGTGGTCGATGTTGCGGATCAGGGCATCACACCCGTTGGTGCGACAGGTCCCACCGTCTCGGGTGGTGATGAACTCCGCGAGCCCGTCGGGTGCCTTCCGTGAGCGGGACTCCATCGCGACCAGTTGCCCGGCCGGGTCGGTGAACAGTCTGCGGACGAAGACCTCGGCATCGTTGAGCGCGTCGCGGGCCCAGGCGGCCGGGACGGGTCCGTAGCCCTCGACCAGGGCGGGCTGGTCCGCGTCGTTGGTGAGGGAGTCGGCGGTCATCACGATCTTGACCTCGATCCGAGGCTTGGCCCCGGCGGCGCTGCGGCCGGTGACCCGGTCGACCAGGGTGTCGGCCATGACCTGACCACGAGTGCGTTCGTCACCCGCCGCGTGGGCGGCCTTGGCTGCCTGATCCAGGGCCGCGAAGACCGCAACCCCGTCCTTGACCGGCAACAATGCACCGAGCCAGGTCATCGTGTCCGGCGCGGGCCGGACACTGACCCGACGGTCCTTGACGGCGCTTGCGGCCCGGGCGACAACGGAGGCTTGGTCGAGGGTGATGGCGAGCTTCTTGGCGGCGTTCTCGAGCTGCCGCAGCCCCATCGAGACGACCTTGGGGATCTCCCCGTCGGGTCCAGGACCGCAGAGTTGATGGTCGATGACCCGCCGATCCTCCACCGAGAGGCACGCCGTCTCACGAGCCAGGATGGTGGCCTGCCACTGGGAGAACAGTCCCGCCTTCATCAATGCGAAGGTGTGCGGCATCTCGGCGATCAGGATCTTCGCCAACCCGAGGAGCTTGGCGCCCTTCTCGGGTGAGACCCGCCGCGCCAACGCAACCTGGGAAGCCACCCCTTCACCAAGCTTGCGGGCAGGAACACCGGCCGCCGATTGACGCTCGCGGACGGCTTCCTCCAGACGTACCGACGCCTGGGCTTGGACGGCCCCAGCGGTGCACTTGACCTGTTCGAGACGAGCGATCCAGTCGACCAGCTCACCCTCGGACGCACCCGGAGGCGGCCCGTCGAGGAGGCGGTCGATCGTCTCGTACATACCGGTGATTATATGCGATCGAGTGCCGTAGCGCGACCTATTTATGCTGGTCAGATGACAGTTACGCAGTCAGCGAACAAGACACGTGAACTCCGCGCCACTCTCTCGCCGCCGCCCCGATACAGGCGAAATCTTTCTCGATCGGGTGCCGAGTCAAGGACCGCGAAAGCGGCCGGCGAAGCCGGCGCCCGAAGGGCGTCCTTGACGCGGCGCACGATCGAGAAACACTCAAAGAACGGGTCGGCGGCGAACCCTGAAACGAAACACAGTCGCCAACCGAGCCTCCCCCAACCAGAAGCAACCGTGTTGGTCTCGACACGCCTCCGCCTAGCGGCTCCGGCGGCTCGACCAGCGGAGAAGCCCAGCGGCTCCGACGGCCCGACCAGCGGAAAAACCCAGCGGCTCCGACGGCCCGACCAG